>JBCCAW010000735.1:0-2490 GCA_039814655.1 Myxococcota bacterium
CGCTACCTCACCATCGGCTCCCTCGAAGCCCTCACCCGCGTCCCCACCGACGCAGACCCCAACCCCGAACCTCTCAAGATGACCGCTTAGATCACGATGGCGTGGTGAGCGCTTCCAACACCACTTGACTGGGCACTACCCAAGCGCACGCCGTCTTCGCGGAGGACTCTCTCGGTGTACGACGAAGGCGATCGGTCATCGGTTCGGCTTCCCCCGCGTGGCCGGTGCTCTCCACGGGCGTGCTCGGCGCCCGGCCCGACTTCCGCGCCCGCGTCGTCCCCGGGCAGGCGACGAGGACGACGACACCGCTCTGCCGCCGCCACGTCCCGGTCGCGCGGTCCTCGAAGAGGCGAACGCCGAGTTTTTTGGGCTGTTGAAGTTCCCTCCTGCAACGGGGCGCCGCGCGTCCTGCATCGCGCGGCGGGCTCACTCGGTTCCGGCGGTGCGGCGACCGGCGTGCCCGCGGCCGGCCACCCGGTTCCCGAGGCGGGCGGGAGGGCATCCGGAGGAATCGGTCCCCCTATCCGGGCGGATGGGTCCCCTCAACCGGCCGAGGCCGTTCCGGCTACGGTGCAGCCGGCTCTGGCGTCGGCAACGATCGCTTCCTGCGGGTGCGACGGCCTCGGTAACGAGGGGGGCGCCGCGTCGGCGCCGTCAGCCGCTCTTCGAGCTGCGGGGGTGCCGTGCCACCGGTCGTTGCGGAGGGAGGCCGGCGCGTCGCTTCGCCCGGGCGAAGCGCTAGGCAGGCTTGGTGGCCAGCGTGAAGGCGATGGTGTCCTTCGCGCCGACGTCCGGTTGCTGCACGTCCACGAAGCCCGCCGCCTGGATCTCGTCGACCAGCTGCGCCGGCGTCACGAACCACACGCGCGGCGCTTTGCCGAAGAGGCGCATCGTGCCGATGAGCGGACGGAAGAACCAGGCGCGTTTCCCGAGGCAGACCGTCGAGGCGACGAAGGTGCCCCCCGGACGGAGCCGACCATGGAGCCAGCGGAGCGTGGCCGCGCGGTCCTCCACCAGGTGAAGCAGGCTGAAGGCGAGGGCGACGTCCACGCTCTCCGGGGCGAAGGCGTCGAGGCCTTCCTCCAGAGAGCCCACGTAAAAGGTCACGTTCTCGGCCCCGGCGGCCTCGGCCTTGCCGCGCGCGATGCGGACCATCTCGCCGGATACGTCCACGCCGTGGACTTCCGCCGCATGAGCGTGAAGCCGCAGCGCGAGCGAGCCCGTACCGCAGCCGAGCTCGAGCACGGTGTGGTCGGGCTTCAGGCGCGCCTTGGTGGCGGCGACCTTCCGGTCGAAGGCGTCCGGATCGTCCACGGGGCGCGCGGCGTACGTTTCGGCGACGCCATTCCAAAAACGAGCGTTCGAGGTCATCGGGGCGGCTCCTCTCCGTGCACGAGCTCTCGGAGTGCCCAGCGCACGCTGCCCAGCACGTAGGCCGCGGCGACGAGCATCAGGAAGTACCCCAGCGGGCAGAATGAGAGCGTCCCGTCCACGGCGCTGGAGCTAGCCCAGCGGGGCGGCGGCGGGCATGCGCGTTTGTCGCCAGCGCCCGTGCGCGAATGCACGTGTGGTTCGGTTACTCGGGTCCGTCCCCGCTCGGGCGTCGAGATCGTTGGAGAAATGCGCGCGTTAGTTCGGTTGGTCGGGTCCGTCCCCGGACGGGCGTACGAGCGGGGGGCCGTGCATGCGGGGGCGCTGGGTTTCGAAGTAGGCGTAGGCGTGGTCCATGAAGGCCCGGACGCGGCTGTTGTGGCGGAGGTCGGCGAGGGTCAGCACGAAGAGGCCCCGGGCTTCGCTCACGAGCCGGTGGCCGAGGGAGACGAGGTTCGGGTCCGGCTCGCCGAGGCAGCAGGGCAGGAAATGCGCGCCGAGGCCGGCGTTCACCGCCCGGCGGGTCACCCCGAAGTCGCCGGTGCGAATCGTGAACGACGCCCCGGGCGCGTGCTCTGCGAGCCAGGCGTCCATGAAGCGCGTGTCGTCCCGGTCGTCCCAGCCGATCCACGGGTAGGCGCTGAGCGGCGCGTCCGCGCCCACGCGCTCCACGAGCGTACGGGCCGCGTAGACCTCGAAGTTGAGCGTGCCCATGCGCCGGCCGACGAGATGCTCCGCCGGGGACTTCGCCAGCCGGAGGGCGACGTCGGCTTCGCGGCGCCGGAGCGATACGTTCTCCGTCGTGACCCGCACGGTCACCTCGATGCCCGGGTAGCGCTCCCGAAAGGTCCCGAAGAGCTCGGGAAAGGCGTCGAAGACGAAGTCGAGGGTGGAGACGCGCAGCCGGCCCCGGAGCGCTTCGTCGCGCCCGAGGAGCCGCCCCTCCGTGGTCAGCACCTTGGCCTCGACGCGCTCCGCGGTCTCCGCGAGCTCCTCGCCCGCGGCCGTGGCGATGAGGCCATCCGGCGTGCGGTCGAAGAGGAGCACGCCGAGGCGCTGCTCCGCGTCCCGCAAGCGGCGGCCCACGGTGGTGCGCGCCACGCCGAGCGCCGTTGCCGC
>JBCCAW010000287.1:0-7578 GCA_039814655.1 Myxococcota bacterium
CGACGAGACGCCCCTGGGCCCGGAGCCGCTCGTGCATGGCGCTCTCGGTCAGCTTGCCGGCCTGCGCCGCGTCGAACACCCAGAGCACGGCGTCCGCTCGCCGGGCGGCCTCCCTCGCCAGCCGCTCGTGGGCCGGGTCGAGGGCGTTGGTGCCCGGTGCGTCGAGGACCCACACGCGCTCCAGCGTCGCACTCGGCAGGACGATCTCGACGCGATCCACCTCCGGCCCCTCGGCCTCGGCCTCCGCCTCCGCCAGGAGCCGACGGAGGGCGTCGTAGCCGCCTTCGCGCGTGCTTCCGTCGCTCCGGACCACGCGCACCAGCCGCTCCGCCCCGTCGCGAAGCACGTTGAGCGTCGCCGTCGTCGGCACGATGCCCATGGGCGCGACCTCGGCCCCGATGAATGCGTTGATGAGCGTGGATTTTCCCGCGTTGAACTCCCCGAGAACACCCAGAAGGAGCGGCCGGTCGAGGTCGTCGCGAAGGCGCTCTGTCTCGCGCAGCACCTCCGGCAGGTCGTGAGCCGCCGCGAAGCGAGCCACCGCGTCGATGGCTGCCCCGAGGTCCACGACGCCGTCCGGGCCATGCCAACGCCGGCGGAGGGCCTCCCGGCGGATCGCGTCGGCACGCTCTCGGTCCGCCTCGGCCCAGCTCTGCCCCGCGCAGCGCCGGTCCCAGGCGTCGAGGGCGCCGAGCGCCCCCAGCGCGTCGCCCGCTCCGAGGGCACGGCGCGCCTGCGCCAGCAGCGCCCGCGGCTCTTCCTCCGCTTCATCGCTGGAGGAGTCGTCGCCGGCTCCCTCGGCCACCTTGCCCTCCAGGCTGGCGCCGGCTTCTGCCGCGACGAGCACGCGAACGGCCTGGCCCACGGCGTCGCCGGGCTCCGCGGCCTCGAGGCCCGTCAGCACGGCCTCGAGGTGGTTCGGATCGTCCAGGGGAACGATACGCGCGGCGTAGCGCCAAAGGCGCACGTCACGGGTGAGCGCCGCGGCCGCGGCGAGGGCTTCGCTCGCTTCCTGGAACGCCCCGCTCTGGGTCAGCACCAGGCCCAGAAGCTCGAGGGCCTCAGCACCGGCACCCCGCGCCACCGCCTCCCGGGCGAGGGCCTCCGCGGCCTCGAGGTCCCGGCGCAGCCACGCGAGCCGGGCCAGGTCCACCTGGGCGGCGGCTTCGCCGCCGTCGCGCGCGGCTTCGAGAAAGGGCTCGGCGGCGTCCAGGGCTCCAGCGCGTCCGAGCGCCTGACCCACGCGCCGCGCGAGCGCCGCATCCTCGGCCGCCGGACCGCGAAGGGGAACGGCGGCGGCGGCAGCTCCGCCGGCCTCCCCGGCCTCCGCGTGCCAATCCAGGAGCGCCAGGGCCCATCGCGGGTCGCTCGGGTCCGAGGCGACGGCCTTTCGGAGCTCCTTCAGGGCTCGGTCCGGGCGCCCGTCGCGCCGCTCGACTTCGGCGAGGAGCGCGGCGGCCTCGGCCAACTCCGCCCCGCCGCGCTCAGCCAGGGCCCGCGCCGCGGTGCGCGCCGCGCCGCGGGCCTCGGCGAGCTGACCCTCCTCGAGGGCCAGGCGGGCGCACCAGAGCGCCACGTCGCCGTCCTCGGGCGCGGTCCGCCGCGCCGACGAGAGCGCGGCGAGCGTTCCCTCCCGGTCTCCCCGGGCCGTACGCGCGCGGGCGAGACCGAGGGCGGCGCGGGTGAGCGTCGGTCGCTCCGCGAGCACGCCGGCGAAGAGGTCCTCCGCCTCGGGAAAGAGCTCGGCCTGCAGCGCCGCTTCCGCAGCTTCGAGGTCCGCGCGGAGGTCGTCCGGGAGGAGAAGAACGTCATCCAGGAAGCGCCCGACGCGATCGAGGAAGCCCACCTCGCGGTTCTCGCACGCGCGGCCGCGGCCCGCGAGGGCTGAGCGTGTCAGGCTGGACCGGCGGATGCGAAAGGGACCCTCGAAGCAGGTCGCCGTCGTGGCGTCGGGAGAAGCGGTGACCCGCGAGTACCTCGGGGGCCTGCTGCGCGGGCAGGGCTGGGAGCTCCGGCTCGCGGAGAGCGCCGGGGCCGCGGAGCGCGCGCTGGCGGGGCGCGGCGCGGACCTCCTCGTCCTGGACGCCGATCTCACGGGAGAAGACGAGAGCCTCTGCGCGCGGCTTCGGGAGGCGGCAGAGGGATACCTCCCGGTGCTGCTGCTCACCCAAGCGCACGCGGAGGCGCGGGAAGCGGGCTTTCGCATCGGAGCCGACGACCTGCTGGCCAAGCCGGTGCACGAGGCGGAGCTGCTCGAGCGCGCGCGACGGCTCATGGCGCTCCGCGCCATGCACCAGGAGGTGGTCCGGAGCCGGGAAGACCTGGCCCGAGCGACGGTCCGCGACGCGGCGACGGGGCTCTACGACGACGGCTACGCCGCGCGGCGTTTGCGGGAAGAGCTGAGGCGCGCCGAACGCTATCGCGAGTCCCTGGCCTGCGTGCTCGTCGACCTCGACCAGCGCGAGGCCTTTCGTGCGGCCGGCGACGGACGCCTCGAAGCCGCGATGAAGGAGCTCGCGTCCCGCGCGCTCGGCACCGTGCGGGAGGTCGATCTGGCGGCGCGTAGGTCCCGCGGCGAAGTGCTCCTGCTCCTCCCGTGCACGCACGTCACGGGCGCCCTCGCCGTGGCCGAACGCCTCGGCCGCGCCGTCGACGAGCGCCCCGCCGTGCTCGCCTTGCCCGAGTGCTCCGGCGCCCTCGAGCTCTCCCTCCAGTGCACGATGGGCATCAGCGTCTACCCGAGCCTCGGCATCAAGACGCCGGATACGCTCCTAGGAGCCGCGACGGGAGCCCTCGTGGAGGCCCGGCGAAGCGGAAGCCAAATCGCCATTCGCCAGCACGAGGGCTACCTCTTTCGGCCGCCCAGGGGCTGACGGGGCCGGAGCGGACGCCTGCACCGCCGCTCAGTCGACGCGACGGGGGCGGCGACGCGGCGGCCGCCCGAGACGCGTCCCGGTGACGAAGGCGAGCAGGGCCCCGGCGAGGCCCAGCGCGACGCCCAGGCCCGGCGTGAGGGAGGCCTCTAGCCCGAGCGAGCGCAGGGCCTCGAGGCCCGCGTCGATGCGCCAAAGGGTCATGGCGAGGCTGCCCACGGCGAGCAGCCCGAAGACCGGGGCGACGAGGCGCGCGCTTCGAAGCGCACGCGGCGACTGCCGGCGCCAGGCCACGCTGACGAGGCCTACGGCGAGCATGGGGAGAAGCCACAAGTTCATGGCCGTGGCCGTCGCCAGCTCGAAGCCCGTGGAGCGCCGCGTGTCCCCGTTGGCCACGACCTCCACGAAGGGCGCGGCGAAACCCATGAGCCAGAGCGAAGCCACCAGGAGCACCCATGCGCGACCGAAACGCAGGTCATGCACCGGGAGCGGAGCGTCGAGGTCCGGGACCTCCTTGGCCCGAAGCGCCGCGAGGCGCGCCAAGGGCACCAGCGCCAGGTCGTGCTCGGGACAGCGCGCCTCGTTCTCGAAGCTCTCCTCGCAGAAGGGGCAGAACAGCAGCGGCGAAGCGTCGCGCACGCGCGAAGCATGGCGCGCCGGACCGCACTCAGCCACGGCCCGCGCGAGGGGGAGGGCCCGCGCGGAGGCCCTTCCCTCGCGCGCCCCCTCGCCCACCCGCGCGCCCCGTGGTAGCCGTCGGACCGTGGTGGAACCGCTGACGCACCCGGATGATCTGGCGATTCGAGGCCTCACGAAGGCCGACTTCGACTCGGTCGTTTCGGTCCTCGACCGCTGGTGGGGGGGGCCCTCGGGGCAGCGGGCGGACCCGATGTTTTATTACGAGCTCGGCGAGGGAGGCCTCGTCGCTGAGCATGAAGGCGAGCTCGTTGGGTTTCTGCTCGGCTTCCTCACCCCCTCGACGCCCCCCGTGGGGTTCATTCATCTCGTCGGCATTCACCCGGACCGGCGGCGCCGGGGCGTCGGTCTCAAGCTCTACGCGCGCTTCACGCAGCGCGCTCAGGAGCGCGGAGCGGCGGAACTCAAGGCCATCGCGGCCGTGGGCAACGAGGGCTCCGTGCGCTTCCACGAGGCCCTCGGCTTCGCCGTGAAGCAGGTGGCGGACTACGCCGGCCCAGGTCGGGCCCGCCTCGTCTTCCGCAAGCGGCTTTGATCGCGCCGCAGCGATCGCTATCGTCGGCCGCAGCCGCCGCCGTGCGGGGGGAGAGCATGCACGATGACCTATTCTGGCGCCGACATCGCGCGTAAGGCGCGCGAGTCCCTCGGAGAAGCCCTGCAGGCGCTTCAATCACAAAGTGACCTGCCCGACGACGTCATGGCGGTGACGCAGAACATCGCCCAGGCCGTCGGGGCGCTCTTCGAGGCGGAGCGCGCCTCGAGCGAGCCCGACGGCAAGAGCAGCGTGAAGAGCGCCCTCGGCTCGTTGAGCCAGACCCTCGCGCTGCTCCAGGACGTCCGCACGGCGCATCCGGGCATCGCGACGGCGACGGGCGTGCTCGCCAGCGCCATGAGTGACCTCTTTCCGCTGACCACCGCGCCCTCGCGCATGCCGCCTCCAGGTGAGAACGCGCCGGACACGCTGCGGACGGCGCCTCAGGCCGGGGCCGCAGCGCGCGACGCCCTCGCGCAGACGGCGCTCGCCCCTGCGCGGACGCCGAGCACGCTGCCTCAGAGCTCGACGCCTCAAAGCGCGCCGCCGCAGAGCGCGGCGCCTCAGAGCGCCGCGCCGCTGCCACGACGCTCTTCCCTGCCGGCGCCGCCCCCGGACGACGGGCAGCCTCGTCAGAACGTCGAGGTCAACATCGGCGCCACGACCCAGTCGAACTTCTTCGTCGGCTTCAGCGGCGAGATCGCAGGCGTGTTCCTGGCGACCTACGAGGTCTTGCCGCGGAGCGCCCGGGTCAGCGCCCTCGTCACCTTGCCCGGCGGCTTCGAGTTCCGCGCGGACGGGTGGGTGCGCTTCGTTCGCGACCCTTTCGACCTCACGAGCGATTCCGAGCCCGGTATGGGAATCCAGTTCGAGTCGGTGGACCCGCACTCGAAGGACCTGGCGCTTCGCTTCATCCGAAAGCGCCCGCCGATGTTCTACGACGACTGACCCATCCGCGAACCGGGGTCTCGGCCCCTCAAGAGAGTTCAGGCCAGGCCGTTCCTTCCGCTGAGCCCCACCCGGAGGAACCATGGACTCGAACCCCCACGCCGGCGGAGCGCCGCCACCCTTGCCCCGCCGTTCGGCGCGGCCCACCGACGCCCCGAAGGGCGCCGAGCGCCGTACGGCCACCCGCGTGGAGCTGGAGGCCGAGATTGGGGTCTACAGCGACACCAACTTCTACACGGGATACAGCCTAGACCTCTCCGAGGGCGGTATCTTCGTGGCTACCTACAACCTCGAGCCCCTCGGGACCGAGATCGAGCTGGACTTCACCCTGCCTGGCGGCTTCCAGGTGAAGGCCGCGGGCGTCGTGCGCTGGCTTCGGGACCCCATCGAGGCCGAGGACGACGTCACGCCGGGCATGGGAATCCAGTTCCAGTCCTTGACCGCCGAGCAGAAGGCGCATCTCGTGGCCTTCATCGAGGAGCGCGCCCCGCTCTTCTATGACGGCGACGACCTCTGAGGACCGCAGCAGCGCGAGGGTGCGAGCCGTGCTCTCGTGGCATGCCCGCGGTAGGGTCTGACCGTGTTCTTCCGCAAGGCCGCGCTCCGGCCCATCCCGCGCCACGCCATCATCGAGCGACACGTGGTCGACGCGCTCGAGTCGACCCTCGATGGAGGCGACCCCTCGCTCCAAGAGGCCCTGGACCGAGGCTACGCGGACCTCGACCGGCGCCAGCCGGCCCTCACCTCCTGGGTCTCCGAGCTGCTCTCGGAGACCGAGGACGAGCTGGTGCAATCCGTCGGCTACTTCCTCGCGGTCACGCTCTACCTCTGCTTCAAGGACGCCTTCCCGCGGCGCCTCGTCGAGGTCAGCGAGGAGTCCCTGCGCATGGCCGACGAGACGCTACGCGCCGATGAGGAGCTCCGGGCCGCGGACCCGCGCGAGATCCTCGACAGCGACGACGTGCTCGCCCTCCGCCAGCCCGCCATCGTCGCGTACCTCCAGCACCACGTCTCCGAGGCGCTCGAGCAGGGCGAGGGGGAGATGAACCTCGAGGAGCTGGACGCCATCTATCGCGTGCTCCTCGTCGAGATCATCGCGCTCAGCGACGCCGTCCGTTCCCCGACCGGGGAGGTTGGGCCGCCGCGCGAGATGTTGGCCTGAGGCCCTCGCGGGCTCTCTCACCGCGCAGCGGCTGTTCAGCGCACGGCCCGACGAGGGTCAGTTCGCCCGCTGGACCTTTGCCAGCACGTCGCCTTCCTCGAGGCGCGCATCGATGAGCGCGATGAGCGCCTCGTAGCGCGGGCCGCTGGCGTCCTCGTAGAGCGCGGTGAAGGTGGCGAGGTCCATGCCTTCCGGCAGGTCTCCCACCGCGGGGACGAGGTCGTCGTCCTGGAGCGGCGAGGCGAGGCGTTCCGCAAGGACCCGCAGCCGGGCATCGCTCGCGAAGGCGGTCTCGGCGAGCCGGGTCCCGGCCCGGTCCGCCGCCAGGTCCGCAAAGCTGAAGCCACTGCCCCCGTCGGCATCGTTCAGCTCCTTGGCGAGGCCGAGCGCGTCCCCAAGAAGCCGCGACGAGACCATCGTCGTGAGCGCCGACACCAGGAAGTGCTTGGTGAGGTCACCGCGGCCCTGCACGGTCAGGTGCCGCTCCGGGATCTCCGGTCCCTCGAGAGACCCGGTGATGTCCTCGATGGGGTGGTGAACGGCGTGGAACGTGAGCACCGCGAAGGCCGCCCGGGTCTCGGCGCGAGCGTCGCTCCCGGCCGCGGCCACGCGCCGCTGCAGCTCCGCGGCGAAGGGCGGAAGGACCCGCGCGAGGGGCACGTTCTCCGGCGTGCCCACGAGCGCGGCCAGGAGCGCCTCGCGATAGGCGCTGATGCGATCGACGCCGCCAAGCTCCTCCGCCGCCGACCCGCGACTCACATCGCGGATGCCCTGGCTGAGAGCACGGCTCCAGCGTACGGCGACGCGGAGCTCGTCTTCGCCGTACTCGAGGCTCTCCACGGCGGGAATGAGCGCTCCGAGCGCCGGGATGCGGCGCGTGAGCTCGACCTCCGCGCGGCGGGCGACGATTCGTCCCAGAAAGCCCGGCAGGGGCAGGTCACCAACGCGCACACCACTGAACTCCGGGTCCGCGGGCAGCCCACGCACTCGAGCTCGGACGTTCAGAAACGGCGTGACCCACGTCTTGGGCGACCGGACCGCGACGACGATCTCCGCGTCGCCCTCGGCGAGGCGCACGGTCCCCCCGAGGTCGTCGTATCGGCGCGAGGCTTCCGTCGCGACGGCCCGGAGCATCGCGGGGTCCAGGCGCAACTCGAGCAGCTGGCCCTCCTCGAGGCGACGCGGGTCGCCCACTTGCTGAAGCAGGCGCCGAAACGCGAGCTCGTCGCCCGGTGCAGGCTCGGGCATGAGCGCGACGGCGGCGGTCTCCGCACGGACGAGAGCCCACACCCCAGCGAGGGCCATCACGGGAACGAGGAGCCAAAGCCAGCGGCGCCGGCGAGGGCGAGAAGGTCCGTCGGTGCCCA
>JBCCAW010000307.1:0-7141 GCA_039814655.1 Myxococcota bacterium
CGCATTCCTGGGCGTGCTCGCCGGGGCCCTCGCCTTCGGCCTCGGGCGCGAGGCGCCGGCCGCGCAGACCTACCGCGCCACGCGCGTCGCGCCCTTCGTGCTCGACGCCGCGCAGGAGCGCGCCCTGCGTCCCGGCGACGTCTTCCGCGAGTGCGATGGCCTCTGCCCCGAGATGGTCGTGGTCCCCGCGGGCAGCTTCCTCATGGGCGACGAGGAGGAGCGCGATGCGGCGCTCCTGCCGCGCCACCGGGTGAGCATCGCGCGGCCCTTTGCCGCGGGCCGGACGGAGGTCAGTTTCGCGGAGTACGGGGCCTGCATCGACCACGGACGCTGCGGAGCATGGCCCTCCGAGTACAAGATCCCCGAGCTGGCCGGATCCCGGCCCGTGGTGCATCTCGAGGACGCATACATGCGCATCTACGTCGCGTGGCTCGCCGAGGTCACGGGACGCCGCTACCGGCTCCTGAGCTCGGCGGAGTGGGAGTACGTCGCCCGCGCGGGAACGACCACCGCGTACTTCTGGGGCGACGAGCTCCTGCCCGGGCGTGCCCACTGCATCCGCGGGTGCGGCAGCCCCTTCGAGGACGTGCGCTACGAAGAGCGTGATCTGACCGTGGCGGCGGCGCCCGTCGGCTCCTTCCCGGCCAACGCTTTCGGCGTCTTCGACATGCACGGCAACGTGTGGGAGGTGGTGCAGGATTGCTGGCACGACAGCTACGCCGGCGCGCCGACGGACGGGTCGCCCTGGCGCGAGGCCGGGGGCGGCGATTGCGACGAGGTGGTCGTGCGCGGCGGCGGCTATCAGAGCGTGCCCCGGGGCATTCGTTCGGCGGCGCGGGACGCGCTGCCGCCGGCCTCCGCGGCGCGGCCCTTCGTCGGCTTTCGCGTCGCCCGGGACCTACCTCAGCTCACTGGCGTCGCTGGCGGCGCTGGCAGCGAGGGCGGCACTGGCAGCGAGGGCGGCACTGGCTTTTGAAGCGCGGCCAGCTGCTGCAGCCGCGGCCGTAGCTCGTCGAGCCACGGTCGCTCCTGGGGGTTGCCGCTCAGGCCGGCGACAAGCAGCGCCTCCAGGGCCGGTCGCCCCACGACCGCCCTCGGCAGTTCGACCTCGGCCACGCCGGCCAGCTTCCGGCGCAGTAGCGCCAGCCCCGACGCGGCAAAGGCCCGGCGCCCGGTGAGCATCTCGAGGAGGATCTGCATCAGCCCATACACGTCCGTGGCGGGGGTCGCTTCCTCCGCTGCCAGCTGCTCCGGCGCCATGTAGGCCGGCGTGCCGACGGGCCCTTCGGTGAGCGTCCGCGCCGACACGCTCGCGTCGGTCACCTTGGCGATGCCGAAGTCGAGCAGCTTCACGCAGGGCCCGGCGCCGAAGTCGGCGTCGCTCGGCGCCACGACGATGACGTTCGATGGATTCACGTCCCGGTGCACGATGCCCCGGGCGTGAACGGCGGCAAGCGCGCCCGCGAGCTGATGCGCGATATGGAGCGCCTGCACGGCGGGCAGCGGTCCGGGCGCGCATGACTCGGCCAGCGTCGGTCCTTCGAGGAGCTCCATGATGCACGCGACGCGGAGCGGGTCCGCGGTCTGAACGAAGTCGATCACGTCGACGATGTTCGGGTGGCGGAGGCCGTTGACGAGCGTCGCTTCGAGGCGGAGCCGCGAGGCGTAGCGTGCGTCCTCTGCGACCCAGGGCTGCATGACCTTGAGGGCCGCGTGCCGGCCGAGGGTCTCGTGCACGCCGCGATAAACGCAGCCCATGCCGCCGCGGCCGATCACCTCGACCAGCCGGTAGGCGCCGATCACCTCGCCGAGTGCGGCGGGCAACGGAGCGCCTGTGGGGTGCGGCGAAGGGACCACGAGCTCCTTTGTACGCTAGGGCGGCGAAAGCTGGTGCGAACTTCGGGGTGGAGGTACACGCTTCGCCGCGTGGAGCTCTCGGAGACCATGTATGCGCACCTGCGGGCCATTGCCGGGCGCTACCTCCAGGGGCGCCACGGGCACACGCTTCAGCCGACGGCGCTCGTCAACGAGGCCTACCTGAGGCTCGACAAGCATGAGACCGGGTCCTTCGAGAGCCGCGAGCACTTCATGGCGCTGGCGGCGCGCGTCATGCGGCATGTCCTCGTGGACCACGCTCGCCGGAAAGGAGCGGAGAAGCGGGGCGGCGGCCGCGAGCGGACCACGCTCAGCAACGTCGCCTTCGCGGACCACGACCGGGCCCTCGACGTGCTCGCCCTCGACGCGGCGCTGACGCGGCTCGCTGAGCTGAACGCGCGCCACGCGCGGGTGGTGGAGCTCAAGGTCTTCGCCGGGATGACCAGCGCCGAGATGGCGCGCTCCATGGAGCTGTCGGTCGCGACCGTGGAGCGCGACTGGGTGAAGGCCCGCGCGTGGCTCCGCGTGCAGCTGCGTGACGCGGACTAACCGGCACTTCCGGTCGGAAGCGCTTGTTTTTTGGGACTAGCCAGCCCCAGCAGGAAAGGCGACGCGCGGTGAGGGGCGCGCGGGCCCGTTTACGGAGAGGAGGTGAACGCGGCCCGCGCCGCGTGCTGCACAGGAGTTCGTGATGAAGACCAGCGACACACTGCGAGCGGGAGTCTGCCTGCTCGCCGCCCTCGGCTGCGGCTCGAGCCAGGCCACGGGGGACATGCCGGACGTGGATGGCGAGGTAGACCAGGGACCGGCTGCGATGGACGCGGCTACCATGGACATGGTGGCGGGAGACTTGGGCGTGGCGGACATGCGCGCGGCGGACGCCGCGCTCGAACCCGTCGACGCGCTGCTCTCGATGATCGACCGCACGGTCGACCCGGCCTATGTCTACGAGTACGAGGCGGCCCGCTTCGTGCCGCCGGAAGGGAGGACGCTGCTCGTGCTCGGCCAGACCCTCGGCGGCATCAACGACCACGTCGCGAGCTTTCCCGACGAGCCCCTTCCCGGGGGCTGGGCAGCCTATTGGGGCATCCCGAGCATGGACGGGGTCGACAACACGGCGGCCAACGAAACCGGCAGCAGCCACAACCACCAGGAGCTCGTCGAACGCTTCCCGAACACGGTGCTCCAGAGCGGCTTGTGGATGGTCGGCACCTGGGACGTCGCCCGGCGGACCGCGGACGGCGAGTTCGACCAGGTCGTGCGCGACTTCAGCACCTGGGCCAAGTCGACGGGGCGGCCCATCTATCTGCGCATCGGCTACGAGTTCGACGGACCGCACAACGAGCTGGAGCCCACGGACTACATCGAGGCCTACCAGCGCATCGTCGACATCACGCGGGAAGAGGGCGTCACGAACGTTGCCTTCGTGTGGCACTCCTACGCCGGGCCGCCCCTCGGCGGACGCCCGATCTCGGCCTGGTGGCCCGGCGGCGACTACGTCGATTGGGTCGCCGTATCGCTCTTCGGCCAGGGCTACTCCAGCACGCCGAACCAACACGTCGATGCGGTCTTCGACTTCGCGCGCGAGAGCCGCAAGCCTGTGATGATCGCCGAGGCCAGCCCCATCGCAGGCATCCGCGCCGAGGACACGCGGGCCTGGGACACGTGGTTCGCGAACGTCTTCTCGCTGGCCTACGCGCGGAACGTCAAAGCGATTAGCATCATCAACGAGAACTGGGAGCGCTTCTCGATCCCCGGCGCCGACTGGGACGACGCGCGGCTCCAGAACAACGCGCTCGTGTCCGAGGCCTTCTTCGCCGAGACCAACCGGGAGCGCTACCTCAAGCAGTCGGACACGCTCTACGAGCAGCTCGGCTACGTGCCCTGAGACCGTGCGGCGGCGTCCGACGCTTCGTGCGCGGCGGAGGCCGCGGCGAGGCGTTCGGCGGCGCCTTCGAGGGGGCCGGCCAGCTCCCGGAGCGCCTCGACGATGGCCTCGCCGAGCTCCGCGGCGAGCTCCTCCTCCACGCGCCGGAGATGCTCGAGCCCGTCGAGCATGCCCCGGCGACCGGCCTCGGTGAACGCGACGAGCTTCGCGCGCCCATCGGCCGGATCGGCGCGCCGCTCCACCACGCCGGCGGCCTCGAGGTCTCCGACGAGCTGCGCGACGGCCTGTCGCGTGACGCCGAGCTTCTCGGCCAGCTCCGAGGGGCGCGTCCCTTCGAGAGCGATGTGCGGGAAGAGCGACATGTGCGCGGGCCTCGGTCGCCCGCCGGGCCAGGCCGGAGCGCTTCGGAGCGCGTGCTCGTTCAGGAGCCGCGCCGCCCGAAAGAGGCGCTGGAGCAGGCTCGCGTTCTTGGCCTCGAAGAGACGCGCCGCGTAGTCGTCGGTCATTTCCGGAGCATAGCCAACTTGATAAAGTACGCTTGACAAAAAACCAAAGGGCCCTTTACTAAAACCCATGACGAACGCACCGCTCTTGCTCCAGCCTCTCGCGGATGGCCTCTGGCACCTGGAGGGTCGCGTCCGCCTCGCGCCGGGCATCGTGTTTCCCCTGCGCTCCACGGTGATCGACACGGGGGAGGGTCTGGCCATCGTCTCTCCCCTCGCCTTCGACGACGCCACGGCGGAGGCCATCGAGGCGCTCGGTGAGGTACGCCACCTGATTTCGCCCTGCCTCTTCCACCACCTCTCGCTCGGCGACGCGAAGGCGCGCTGGCCGGAGGCGACGCTCTTCGCCCCGCCGGGCCTGGCGAAGAAGCGCCCGGAGTTCGCGAGCGCCGCGATCCTCGGCGAGGTGCCGGTCCCGGGCCTCGAGGCGACGCCCGTCGCGGGCATGCCCGCGCTCCAGGAGACGGTGTTTCTCCACCGAGAGAGCGGCACGCTCGTGACGACGGACCTTGTCTTCAACATCAAGCACATCGAGAGCCGGGTGACGCGCTTCGTGCTGAAGTACGTGAGCCGGGCCTACGGCCGGGTGGCCCAGAGCGGGCTCGTGAAGTGGATGACCAAGGACCGCGACGCCGCCGCAGCCAGCGTCGAGACGCTCCTCGGGCTCCCCTTCCAGCGCCTGCTGATGGCCCACGGCGAGGTCGTGGAGACCGGCGCGAAGGACCAGCTCGCGGACGCCACGCGCTGGATGCGACGCGGGCGCGCCGTGACCGCGCTCCCGAGCGGCTGAGCGCGCCGGGCGGTCGATGCCCAAGGGTGGTGGTCTCGTGGCGCCGCCCGGTGCTATGGCCCGCGCATGGACGCCGAGGCTTGGTACGCCGAGACCCGCACGCACCGCATCGAGGGCCTGCGCACGGTGGTGAGGCGCGATGGCGCGGGGTCGGCGCTCGTGTGTCTGCATGGGTTCCCAACGTCTGGGTGGGACTTCGCACCGCTCTGGCCGGCGCTCACCGGGCACTTCGACTGCCTCGCCCCGGACCTCATCGGGCTCGGCCGCGCGTCGAAGCCGACGGACCTCATCTCCGTGGCCATGCAGGCGGACATGGTCGAGGCGGTCTGCGCCGCCGAGGGCGTCACCACCGCCGCCCTCCTCGCCCACGACCTCGGGGACACGGTCGCGCAGGAGCTGCTCGCGCGCGCCCACGAGGGCAGCGCGAAGGTGACCTGGACCTGCTGCGCGCTGCTCAACGGGGGGCTCTTCCCGGAGACGCATCGCGCGCGGCTCATCCAGCAGCTGCTCGCGTCGAAGGTGGGTCCGCTCGTCGCGGCGCTCAGCAGCGAGCGGACCTTCCGCAAGAACATGAAGCGCGTCTTTGGCCCGGACACGCCGCCCTCCGAGGCCTTCCTCACGGGCAGCTGGCGCCTGCTGGCGTCGGGCGATGGCAAGCGCGCGCTCCCGGCGCTCATCCGCTACATGGACGAACGCCGAACCCACCGCGCGCGTTGGGTCGCACCGCTCGTCGACGCGTCCCTCCCCATCCGCCTCATCAACGGCGTGCTCGACCCGGTGTCAGGCGGCCACATGGTCGACCGCTTCGAAGCGCTCGTGGCGGACGCGGACGTGGTCCGCCTGCCGCGCCTCGGCCACTACCCGCACGTTGAAGACCCGGAGGCCGTGCTCTCCGCACTGCTGCCCTTCCTGCTGGAAGAGAGCGACGCGCCGTAGTCGCGCGCGACCCGCCGAAGCGTTTGCGCGCGTCTTTGCGCTTGGAGCCCGCGGGTCAGCGCGGGGGGATGACGGCCTTGCTGGAGCGGCCCCAGGCCACGAAGGCCGCGAGGCCACCGAGGACGATGTTCGGCGCGATCATCGATGCCTCGCCGATGCTGATGTGGATCCCCGCCGCGACGACCATCACGAGGACGAGGCCCGCGGCGGCATACACCGTAAGCTTCGGCTGCACGCGCGTGGCCGACGGGAGCACGAGCCCCAGGGCCCCGAGCACCTCGACGACACCCGCGAAGGTCGGCAGGAAGGCCGGGAAGGACTCGACCCAGGTCATGCCCTGGGCCACGAGGTCCGCGCTCGGGGTGGTGAGCTTCATGGCGCCTGCCATGAGAAAGGCGGCGGCAAGCAGCACCTGCACGACCCAGAGGACGATGTGAAGGGCGCCGCTGGGCGCGGCGGACGGGGAGAGCGCGACGTCGTTCATCTTGGGTTTCCTGTCTCTAAGGGGACGTCGTCGACCCTGCATCTTGTGCGCTCAGCGCACAAGATGCAGACTTCGACCATCTTTGTTGTCATTATCGCACGAGTATGGACCTCGACCGCCTTCGACTCTTCGTCCAGGTCGCCGACGCCGGGGGCTTTTCGGACGCCGCGCGGCGGCTCGGCGCCGAGCGCTCTTCCGTCAGCCGCGGCGTCGCCAAGCTGGAGCGGGAGCTCGGCGTTCAGCTTTTCCACCGGAGCACGCGGAGCGTCGCGCTCACGAGCGCGGGCGAAGCGCTCCACGCGAAGGTCGCCACCCACCTCGCCGCGCTGGAGCGCGCCATCGACGCCCTGCCCGAGCGCGAGGAGGCGCCGTCCGGGACGCTCCGTATCACCGCGCCACACGACATCGGCGCGAGCGACCTGTCCGGCGTCATCGCGGACTTCGTGCGGCGTTTCCCGAAGGTGCACGTCGACGTGCGGGTGACCAACCGGCGCGTCGACCTGGTCGCCGAGGGCTTCGATGCCGCGCTCCGCCCCGGTCCCGCGCGCCTCCCGGACTCCTCGCTCCGGGCGACGCGACTCAGCGAGGCGACGGGGGGCTGGTATGCGTCTCCGCGCTACGTGGCGCGCGCCGGAAGCCCACGGACGCTCGCCGAGGCCGCGGAG
>JBCCAW010000210.1:0-9171 GCA_039814655.1 Myxococcota bacterium
AGTCGCGGTCCACGCGACCGATGCGCCGCACGAGCGGCATCGCGTCGGCCACGAGCTGAAGTGAGAGTTCGAATATCTGCATGAGCCGTCTCCTGACTGCCCGACCCGGCCTCTCCGGGGGGGCAACGCCCCCACCCGCTCCGCGCGCAGGGCGGGTCAAGGCCGAAGCCGCCGCAGGCGGGGCGCCGAAGGCGCAGCCTTGACGCGCCCGAGCACGAGCGAGCCTCGCTCACCCCCGGAGAGCAAAACCCACCCGGGCTGAGTGGTCGGCGAGAGCGAGCGGAACCGGACACGGAAACGGACACCGGCACAGAGACGGGCACGGAAACGGAAACGGACACCGGCACAGAGACGGAAACGGAAGCGGAAACGGAGACGGAATCGGAAACGGTGACGGAAACCGCTCAGCCCCCCAGCTCCTCCCGCCCGCCCGCGTCCACCACGTCGACCTTCACCACCCCCTCGCCGTCCGGCCACTCCATCTGCATGCGTACGCGCGGGCCCGCGGGCAGGTCCTGGGCGATGAGCTCGAGCGTGGCCGGGCCCAGCGCGGTCCGGATCGCGTGAGGGCGCGCCACGCCCTCCGGGAGCGGCGTCGTCGCGTCGTGATGAGGCCCCGTAAGCCGCTCGCGCGCCCCATCCTCCGCTGCGAGGCCGAGCTCGAGCACGCAGCGCACGTAGCGGGGGTCGGCGCAAAAGTCGCCGAGGAGCCAGGTCTTCACCACCGGCGCGAGCAGCTGGCCGCTTCCCCGCCCCGCCTTCGCGAGCTGGATCATCGTGCCGAGGGAGGAGCTGGATCGCTCGAGCACGTCGCTTAGCATTGGGCGGGCCGCGTCGGCGCGGGCACCGGCCCAGCGCGCGAGCTCCGGTCGCGGGGCCGCCGGCGTGGCGTCCTCGCGACCGCCGCAGGCGGCGAGAACGAGGCAAACGCACCACGCCAGGGAAGAGCTCGAGGGGAGCACGCGCATGGTTCCGAAATGGCACGACGCGAAGGAGCAGGCGAGCGGCACGACGCGGAGCACGCACGCGACGCGCGGCTCAGGGCGCCTCGATCCAGCCCGGGAGCCCGCTGGGGAGCCACGAGGGCGCGGCGAGCTCCTCCACGGTGAGCGTCCGCTCGCGGGTGGGCACGACGCGGCGCAGAAAGGCGGCCATGTCCGGGCCCCGGGGCGCCGTGGCGTGAATCTCCCGAAGGGCCGAGGCCAGGGCCCGAGCGCTTGGGAAGCGGTCGTCGCGGCTCTTGGCCAGCGCCCAGGTCAGCGCCTCGCCCAGGCCGGGAGGGAGCGTGCCGTCGATCTCGCATACGTTCGGCACGGCATCGTTGAGGATCGCCGCGAGGCTCGATTGGCCCGAGCGACGGCCGAAGAGCGGCCGGCCGAGGAGCGCTTCGTGCAGGCACACGCCCAGAGAGAAGACGTCGCTCCGCGCGTCGAGGCTCTCACCGCGGGCCTGCTCCGGAGAGCAGTAGCCGTACTTGCCCAGCATGATCTCCGGCGGCTCGGAGTCGCGGTCCGCGTGGGCGACACCAAAATCGAGGAGCTTGGCCGCGCCCTTCCAGGTCACGAAGATGTTCTGCGGGGTCACGTCGCGATGCACGACGCGGAGCGGCGTTCCGTCCTCGCCCGCCGCGCCATGGGCGTGCGCCAGCGCCGCAGCGATCTGCGCCCCGAGCTGCACCACGAGCGGCCAGGGGAGCCGCTCACCGGCCAGGCTGAGGCGCCGGCGGAGCTGGTCCAGGGTGAGCCCCTCGAGGAGCTCCATGGCGAGGTAAAAGCGGCCGTAGGCGACTCCCACTTCCTGCGTCCGGCACACGTGCGGATGGTCGAGGCGGAGCGCGATGGCGCCCTCGCGGCGGAAGAGCGCCTCGAGCTCCGGGGCGTCCTGCACCGCCCGCTTCAGGAGCTTGAGGGCGACGAGGCGCTTCTTGCCGAGGGGCCGCGCCACGTAGACCTCGGCCATACCGCCGGACGCCAGACGCCCGAGCACGTCGTAGGGCCCGACGCGCCCGGCCGAGGAATCGTCCAGGTGCACGGGCCGCCGAGGCCGCTCGGAAGGGTAGGTCCCGGAGAGATCGGCGATCTCCGTCGTGATCGGCGTCGCGTCGTCCCGAAACACGGCACCGGGGTCCGAGCTCTCGCCGCCTTCGTGCACGAGACGAGACAACGGCAGGGAAGCGCCGGCCTTGGGGGCTCGGCAAGCGCCGGGCGCGGCCACCCGGGCGCGGCGCCGGAACGAAGCCCCGGTGCCGGGCGGGCTCCGATGCCCTGAGCGGCACTAAGAGACCGCCGAGACGCGAGATGCACGAACGCCCCGCGCGGCAGGAGCCGGCGGGGCGTTCGTCGCGGGTCAGCCGCGTCGGGCGGACGCGGCGAGCAGCCTCAGCTGCAGCCGAGCGAGTTGCCGCAGTTGAGGCACTTGTAGCAAGCGCCGTTGCGCACGGTGATATGGCCACACTTATCGCACATGGGCGCATCGCCCATCATCTCGCCGAGCTGCTGGTCGAGGGCCGATTCCTTGGCCGTGATGGTCGGCTCCGGGTCGCCCTCGAAGCCGAAGGTGACCTGCGGCGCGGCCTGGACCGCCTCCGCCGGAGGAGGCGCCTCGCTGTGCGCGGCGCCAGTCTGGTTGCGGAGCGCTGCGGTCACGTCCGTGGGCTCGAGGAGCTCGGTCTGCTCCTCCTTCGGCGGCACCTGCGCGAAGTCGTAGCGCTTCAGGTACTCCACCCCGAGCACGCGGAACACGTAGTCGATGATGCTCGTGGAGAACTTGATGTTCGGGTGGCCCTCGACGATGCCGCTCGGCTCGAAGCGCGTGAAGGTGAACTGGTTCACGTAGGCCTCGAGAGGCACTCCGTGCTGCAGACCCATGGACACGCTGATGGCGAAGCTGTTCATCAAGCTCCGGAAGGCGGCGCCCTCCTTGTGCATGTCGATGAAGACTTCTCCGAGGGAGCCATCCTTGTACTCGCCCGTGCGCAGGTAGACCTTGTGGCCGCCCACACGCGCTTCCTGCGTGAAGCCCGCGCGCTTCTTCGGCAGGCGATGCCGCCGGCTCTCCGGCGGCCGTAGCCCCTGCTCCGCCGCCGGCAGCAGCTGACGCACCGCGTTCTGCACGGCCTTCTGCGCCACCGCCGGAAGCTCGGCTTCCGCGCTTGCTTCCTCGGACTCGTCGTTGTCGTCGTCGGACGTCGAGAGCGGCTGGCTGGCCTTCGAGCCGTCGCGGTAGAGCGCGATGGCCTTGAGCCCGAGCTTCCAGCCCTCGAGGTAGATCTCCTCGACCTCCTCGATGGTGGCCTCGTTGGGGAGGTTCACCGTCTTCGAGATGGCGCCGCTCAAGAAGGGCTGCGCCGCCGCCATCATGCGGACGTGCGCCATGGGCGCGAGGAAGCGCTCGCCCTTCTTGCCGCAGCGGTTGGCGCAATCGAAGACCGGGAGGTGCTCCGGCCGCACGTGCGGCGCGCCCTCGATGGTCATGCGCCCGATGACGACCTCGTTGAGCTCTTCGATCTGCTTGCCCTTCAGGCCCCAATGCTTGAGCAGGTTGAAGCCCGGCGCGTTCATCGTCGCGGCGTCGATGCCCATGCGCTCGTAGGCCTCGGGCCCGAGCACCCAGGGCGCGAGCGCGAAGCTCACGTCGAAGACGCCGCGAAGCGCGTCCTCGGCCTTCGAGATGTCCCGGTCCGTGAGCCCACGCTCCTGGAGCGCCTTCCGGCCGAGATGCGGCGCACCGAGGAAGGTGTTGGTGCCAGTGATGAAGGCCTCGATGTCCGCGACCTGCGCCTGCGTGTACCCGAGCTTCGTGAGCGCCGCAGGAACGGACTGGTTCACGATCTTGAAGTAGCCGCCGCCGGCAAGCTTCTTGAACTTCACCAGCGCGAAGTCCGGCTCGATGCCCGTCGTGTCGCAATCCATGAGCAGACCGATGGTCCCCGTGGGCGCGAGCACCGTCGCCTGGGCGTTCCGGTAGCCGAACTGCTCACCGAGCTTGACGGCGAGATCCCAATCCTGCCGCGCTGCGCGCACGAGGTAGTCCGGCGCGCCGGCGGGCCGGTCCTCGGCGATGCCCGGACCCTGGGGCTCGTCGATGGTGTAGGCGGCGTCCCGGTGCTTGCCCATCACGCGCAAGAAGGGAAGCCGGTTGCGCGTGAAGCCCGGGAAGGGCCCCTTGCTCGACGCGATCTCCGCGCTCGTGGCGTAGCCGTGACCGCAGAGGATGGCCGTGAGCGACGACGCGATGGAGCGGCCGAGGTCGCTGTCGTAGGGGATGCCGAGGCGCATCAGCATCGTGCCGAGGTTGGCGTAGCCGAGGCCGAGGGGGCGGTAGTCGTGGCTGTTCTTGCCGATGTTCCGCGTCGGGTAGCTGGCGAGATCGATGATGATCTCCTGCGCGAGGATGAGCAGGCGGATGGCCTGGCGGTACCCCTCGACGTCGAAGCGGCTCTCCTCGTCGAGGAACTTCACGAGGTTGATGGAGGCCAGGTTACAGGCCGAGTCGTCGAGGAACATGTACTCGGAGCACGGGTTCGACGCATTGATGCGGTCCGTGTTCGGGCACGTGTGCCAGTCGTTGATCGTCGAATCGTACTGGAGACCCGGATCCGCGCACTCCCAGGCCGCCTTGGCGATCATGCGCCAGAGGTCCCGGGCCTTGTAGGTGTCGACCACCTCACCGGTGGTGCGCATGGTCGTCTGCCACTCACCGTCGGTCTCGACGCGATGCATGAACTCGTCGGTGATGCGCACCGAGTTGTTCGAGTTCTGCCCACTGACCGTGTGGTAGGCCTCGCCATTGAAGTCGCTCGAGTAACCCGCCTCGATGAGCGCCCGGGCCTTGTTCTCTTCGCGACTCTTCCACTGGATAAAGTCGGTGATCTCCGGGTGGTCCATGTCCAGGGTGACCATCTTGGCCGCGCGCCGCGTGGTCCCGCCGGACTTGGTCGCGCCCGCCGCCCGGTCGAGGACCTCGAGGAAGCTCATGAGCCCGCTCGAGGTGCCGCCGCCGCTCAGCTTCTCCTGGCGCCCGCGGATGCGCGCGAAGTTCGAGCCCGTGCCCGAGCCATACTTGAAGAGGCGCGCCTCGTTCTTCACCAGCTCGTAGATGGCCATCAGGTCGTCGTCGACGGCCTGGATGAAACACGCCGAGCACTGGGGGTTCTGGTAGGCGTTGCGCGCCTCCACCATCTCGTCGGTCTTCGGGTCCCAGACCCAGTTCCCGCCGGTGCCTTCGATGCCGTACTCGTGCCAGAGGCCGCAGTTGAACCAGACCGGCGAGTTGAAGGCCGCCTTCTGGTGGATGAGGAGATGCTTGAGCTCCTGCTCGAAGGTCTCCGCCGCTTCGGCATCGGCAAAGTAGCCGCCGAACTCCTCGCCGGCGGTGCGAATGGTGTGCGCCACGCGATGCACGAGCTGCCGGGCGCTGCGCTCGCCCTTCTTCGGGTCGCCGTGGAGGCCGGCCTTCCGGAAGTACTTGGAGACGGCGATATCCGTCGCCAGCTGGGACCAGCCGCGCGGCACCTCGGCGCCCTCGAGCTTGAAGACGACGGAGCCGTCCGAGCCCGAGATCATGCTGTCGCGGAGCTCGTACTCCACGTTGTCGAGGGCGCTCTCTCCAGGCCGGGTGAAGCGCCGCTCGAGGGTCATGCCCCCCGCCTGCTGCGCGACCTCGGCCCGCTGAAGCGCTCCGCGGAGGTCGAGCTCCCCCGCGCCGTCCTTCATCTCACCACCATATCGCTTCTCTAGCGCCACGTACTGCCTCCGCACCCTCTCCCGAGGCGTCTCCGCCGTCGGGCAAAACGAACTCTCTCGGCGCACCCACGGGGGTGTGCCCGGCGCTCCTCGGCGCCCTTCCGTCTCGCTCCGTGCGGCGCGCACCGTGGTGCGCGCGGCCCAAACTTCCGCACCCCACGACCCCATTCGCCCGCCATGCGGGGCGGGCGGGCTCGAAAACCCGGGGCCGTACCCCCCGCGACCACGTCGTCATCGCGGCGTATCACCGAAGAATCCACGAAGAGCCCACAGCCCTGGCTGCGTTGTCCCCGCGTTTTCCCCGGCTCTTCCACCGTTCCTCCACCATGGCCACTAGGGATAGCGCTGGCTCTTGCGTGGCCACCACTATCCATAGGGGACAACCGGGTTACGCGGACGCGACGCCGAGGTCAAGGGCAGATGATTGCGCTCGATCGCATTGCTGAAAAACCCAATCATTTTAGGCCATTTCTGGAAATAACGGCGCCATGGAGTTGGCTCCGCGGCGTGGTCGCGACGGTGCATCACGGACGAAGCGTCCTCTCCCGTGAGCCGACATGACCAGGCGTGTGGTGCCATCTCGAAGACAGCCCAACATATAGTGGATATGCGGTCAAAAAAGCACCATATATCGTACTCGTCGCCTTACAGGGGATCGCTCGGGAAATCGCACATGATCGCACGATCGAGGGTGAACGAGCGCGTCGATACCCGCCGCGATCGCGTGGGAATTCCCGGCACTCCCGCGAAATCCGTGAGCTTTCCCCGCCCCTCGGCCGTACCGGCGGCTCCGCCCGCAGCGCGCCGACACGAACGATCCTGCGAGGGATCGAACGTGCTCCGGATGATCCGTCGACGGGTCGAAGCGACACGCGGACCTCCGTGCCATGGGGGAGTGACACGCGGCCGGAAGCAGAGAACGCGAACGAGACCGCGGTGACCGAGGGGTGGCGGAGCGGTTGCTCCGCACCTGGGCCTCGGAGTACCTCCGACGCGGAAGGGAGGGTTGGCGATGACGGACCTTCAACGACCTCACGGCGGAGAGCCTCGCGGGGCGACCGCGGAGCCTACGGCGGGGCCTGCGCCCGCACCCCGCGCCGGCACCGCGACGCGCTACGAAATCACCCACGGGCCGAGCTTCGCCATGCTGCGCGTGGACCTGGCGCCGGGGCAGGTGGTCTCCGCCGAGGCCGGCGCCATGGTCGCCCGGCACACGGGCGTGGGCATGGAGGTCAAGCTCAACGCGGCGGCCAGCGCCGGGCTGCTGGCGAAGCTGAAGGCCTTCGTGGTGGCGCTCATCCGCAAGGTCGTCGGTGGTGAGACCTTCTTCGTGAACCACTTCTCCTCGCCCCAGGGCGGGAGCGTGTGGATTGCGCCGCCCATGGCCGGCGCCATCGCCCACCGCCGGCTGCAGGGAGAGACGCTCACGCTCTCCACCGGCGCCTACATGGCGTCGAGCGGCGACCTGCAGATGCGCCTCAAGTTCGGCGGGCTCCGCTCGCTGCTCGCCAAGGAGGGCGCCTTCTTCCTGCAGATCACCGGTCACGGGGACCTTTGGTTCAACAGCTACGGCGGCGTGCACCCGGTGCAGATCAACGGCCCCTTCATCGTGGACAACGGTCACCTCGTCGGCTTCGAGGGCCCCCTCGACTACGTCATCCGGGGCGCAGGCGGGGGCGTCATGGGCCTCGTAGCCTCCGGCGAGGGGATCGTCTGCGAGTTCAACGGCCAGGGCACCGTCTACCTCCAATCGCGCAACCGCTCGGCGCTCGTCGACTGGGTGACGCCGCTCCTGCCCCGCTGAGGCCCCTCATGCAGATCGACGTCGCATACCGACCCGCCCAGGCCATGGCGCGCGTTCAGCTCGCCGCCGGCGAGTCCATCGTGGCCGAGACCGGCGCCATGGTGGGCATGAGCACCAACGTGCACATCCAGACCGGCATGGGCAAAGGCGGCTTCATGGGCGGCCTGAAGCGAATGTTCGGAGGGGAGTCCTTCTTCAGGAACACCTTCACGGCGCAGAACGGGCCCGGCGAAGTGCTGCTCGCGCATGCGCTCTCCGGCGACATCGTGCCCCTCGAGATGACCCAGGCCGGGTACTTCATCCAGAGTTCCAGCTACATCGCGAGCGCTCCCTGGGTCGACCTCGACACCAAGGTGGGCGGCTTCAAGACCTTCTTCGGCGGCGAGGGCCTCTTCGTGCTCAAGGCCACGACCACGCACCCCGGGCCGATCCTCATCGGGGCCTTCGGCGGCATCCAGGAGCTCCAATGCGATGGCGACCTGGTCATCGATACGGGGCACCTTGTCTGCTGGGACGCGACGCTCGACTTCACCGTCGGCAAGAGCGCCGAGGGATGGATCGCCACCTTCCTCTCCGGCGAGGGCCTCGTGTGCCACTTCCGCGGCCAGGGCCGCATCTGGATCCAAACGCGGAACCCGGGCGAGTACGGCGGGCTCGTCGGGCGCATGCTCCCGCCACGGAAACAGTGACATGCGCTACGAGCTTCTCGACACGCCGGACTTCGGCATGGTGCGCGCGGGCTTCGACCAGCCCGGCGAGTCCCTCGTCGTGGAGAGCGGCGCGATGGTGGCCCGCGACAGCGGCGTGCAGATGAAGACGGCCATGCGCGGCGGCCTCGGCTCGGCGCTCAAGCGCAAGGTGCTCGGCGGCGAGTCCTTCTTCCAGAGCACCTTCACCGCCACGGCGCCGGGGCAGCAGATCTACGTCGCGCCGGGCGCCGAGGGCGACATTCTCCCGCTGGAGCTCGACGGCAGCTATGGCGTGCTGCTCCACAGCGGCGCGTTTCTGGCGGCGGCGTCCACGGTGAACCTCGACACCCAATGGGGCGGCGCCCAGGGCTTCTTCAGCGGCACGGGCTTCTTCCTGCTCCGCTGCGACGGTGTCGGCCCGCTCTTCGCCTCCGCCTACGGCGGCATTCACGCCGTGGACGTCGGCCCGGAGGGCTACGTCTGCGACAACCACCACATCGTCGGCTTCACCCAGGGGCTCCGCTACACGGTGACCAAGGTCGGGGGCCTCGGCTCCTTCTTCCTCGGCGGCGAGGGCCTGGTCTGCCGCTTCGAAGGCCAAGGGCGACTCTGGATGTCGACGCGCAACGGCCGCAGCCTCGCGGCCTTCCTGCACCCCTATCGCCGGGTGCAGGCGAAGAACTGACCGTCGTGAGCGGCGGGCCTGCGACCTCTCGAGCCTGGGCGACGCTCGCGCTGCTGGCCGCGCTGGCGGCACCGGCCTCCGCGCAAACGGAAACGGAAACGGAAACGGACACGGACACGGACACGGACACGGACACGGACACGGAAACGGACACGGACACGGACACGGACACGGACACGGACACGGACACGGACACGGACACGGACACGGACACGGAAACGGAAACGGAAACGGAAACCGACACGGACA
>JBCCAW010000663.1:0-3105 GCA_039814655.1 Myxococcota bacterium
ATTTAGTTGACCGTTTTCGGAAATACTAAAGATAGCTAAAGTGTCATTTTCTCTATCAGAAGCAATTGCTAAATCAACCTTTGATTCCTCACCAATCATTTCGCCGTGACCCGGACAACGCGCTGGCGCGCCGGGCCATCGCCACGGCGCGCTGAGCGCGCGTCGTCAGCCGAAGAGCGTGGAGGCCTGGGCCTCGAGCTCGTCGGCGCCGCCGATGTGCTTGCCGTCGACGAAGACCTGAGGCGTCGAGGTCTTGCCGCTCACGGCGCGGAGCATGCCCGGCGTCGCGACGACCTCGTGGAACTCCACGTTCTTCTCGCGGAGCATGTTCTTGGCGCGGGCGCAGTGGCCGCAGAAGCGCCGCGTGAAGAGCGTGACGTCGTGGGGCTTGTCGCCCGCGCCGCCGCTCACGTAGGCGAAGACCGTGTCGGCGTCGGAGACCTCGTAGGGGTCCCCGGGCTTCTCCGGCTCGATGAACATCTTCTCGACGACGCCGTCGTTGACGACCATGGCGTAGCGCCAGGAGCGCGGGCCGAAGCCGAGCTCCTTCTTGTCCACGAGGGCGCCCATGCCCTCGGTGAACTCGCCGTTGCCGTCCGGGATGAAGCCCACGTGCTTCACGTGCTGGTCGTCGTGCCAGGCGTTCATGACGAAGGCGTCGTTGACGCTCACGCAGTAGATAGCGTCCACGCCATGCTTGGCGAAGGCGTCGGCGAGCTCGTCGTAGCGCGGGACGTGCGCCGTCGAGCAGGTGGGCGTGAAGGCGCCCGGCAGCGAGAAGACCACGGCCTTCTTGCCGGAGAAGAGATCAGCGGTGGTCACGTCCTTCCAATCGTCGCCTTCGCGCGTGCGGAAGGTGACGTCGGGGACGCGGCGTCCTTCGATGTTTTCCATGGCGCATGAGGTAGCGTGCGCGCGGCCTCCCGCCAGTCCCGATTTGGGAAAAAAGCGCCGACGGGAGCGACCCGGCTTTCGGACCGCTCGAGAGCGATCGCCTTTTCGAGGCCTCGCTGTTGCCTCGGACCCCGGCGGCGGCAGTCGCCATGGCGGAGCAGCAGCGTCTTCAAGCTGCTGATTTTGTTGGACTTTGTGCCCTCTCCCGGGTCGCGCCGCCGCGCATCGCCGGCGACGCTCACCCTTGCCGTGCTCCGGGCCCTTGCGTACCCGGAACCCATGGGCACCCCCGGGCCGGCTCGAGCCTCGCGTGCGCTTCCCAGCGCCCGCCGACGTGCGCCCAGTCCCCAACGAGGGGTGCTGGCAGCGCTCGCGGCCGCGGAGGCGGAGCACGTGCGGGCGCGCCACGCTCCCGGCGCCGCTCCGGACGAGGAGCGAACCGCGGCCCGCGGCCCGCGGCCCGTCGAGGCCCTCGCGCGCTCCGCGTCGCTGATGGGCTCGGTGGCGCTGGCGGAGCTCCTCGCGCACCAGTCTCCGGCCCAGGCCGCCTTGCCCTTCGGGGTCCCGAACCGCGACGCCCGTTGGCTCACGCGCTGGGTGAGCGAGCAGCTGGAGTCGCTGACGCGCTGGGTGGAGGCCCAGCTCGCCGTCCCGCGGGAAGGGCGCCTGGCGGCGCCGGCGCTTGGCGCCCTCGCGCGCCCCGGCGAGGGCGCCGAGCCCGCGAGCGACGTCGCCCAGAGCCCGGAAGACGTGGCCGAGGCCGTGTCCGAGCGCTGGGCCCAGCGGGTGGCGAGCTTGCGGAAGGCGGTACGCCGGGAAGCACGCCGCGTGCGTGGCGACATCGCCGCGGAGCTGCGCGCCCTGGGGCCCGGCGCCGCGGCGATCGAGCGCCTCGACGCCACGCTGCGGCAGGCGACGCAATCGGGGTTGGCCGAGGCGGACGCCGAGGTGGCGGCGCGCTTCGGCGCGGCCGTAGGCGGCTTCCTGCGCGTGGCGCATGACCCGGAGCTCTTCGACCGCGCGACGGTCTCGGAGGGCGAAGCGCTCGAGGCCTCGGCGGCGGAGCTGGTGCGGGCGGCGCTCAGCGAAGAACGAGACCTAATCGAAGCCCTCGTCTCCGGCTGCGCCGTCGCGCCGGGCCACGACCTGCGCGCGGCCGAAGACGCCGGGGCCAACTCCACCGAACACGACGCGCCGAGCCTCGGCGCGAAGCGGCCACGAGCCGGCGAATGGACGACGCGATGAGCACGGAACAGGAAGCGGGAGGCGTCATGCCCCCGGCAGGCGGCGAGCACATGGCGCCGGCGAGCGAGGCCCCCGAGGGCCGTCTGGGGCTCGCTCTCGCGGTCCTCGGCACGCTCGGCGCGGGTCTGGCGGCGGCGCTCGCCGCACCCGCGACGGTAGCCGCGGCCTGTCTTGGGCCCGTGCTCTTGGGGGGCGTCCTCGCGCTCCGCGCGGAGCTGCGGAGCGCGGCGGACGCCCAGCGCGAGGTGCTGCGCGCCATGGCGCGTCGCGGACGAGGACTCCCCGCGGCCACGGACGCGCTGGTCGAGGGCGCCCGGACCTTGGCCGAGCTCGGCGGGAGGCTCGACGCGGTACAAGGCGAGCAGGCGGCCACGCTCGGCGCCTTCCGCGCGGCCGAGGAAGCCGCCCGCTCGGCACGTGGGCGATTCGAAGAGTCCATCGCCGGTGCTCTTCGCGAGGCCGTGGCCGACGGCGTCGACCGTGCGGGCCGCGTCGCGATCGCCGCCGCGGCCGCCGCCCTCGACGACGCCTTGGGTCCCCGGCTGCAAGCGGCCCTCGACGCGCTGGGCGACGGTCTGGGTTCCCATCTGAGCCTGTTGCGGGATGGCGCGCGTAAGGAAGCCGAGGCCCGGGAGGCGCTCCGCGCCGAGCTCGGGGCCGCCCAGCGCGCAGAGGTCGAGCGGCTGCTCGAGCGCCTCGAAGCGCTCGAGGGCGCGCGGCGCGCCGCCCACGCCGACCTCTGCGAGCGCCTCGAGACCGACGCCTCCGTGCGCCGGGACGAGGCCGAGGTCCGCGAGGCGCGTCTGGCGACCATCTGGGAAGACGCCGCCGGCGGCTTCACCGGGGGATGGCCAGAAAAACCGTTACAAAGCAGAAGAGCGCATTGATAAGTGGGTGCGCTTTTTCTTGGAAAGCCTCATAAGCCTGACCCAACGCTTAGAAGTAAAATATGACATCTACAGTAAG
>JBCCAW010000070.1:0-15649 GCA_039814655.1 Myxococcota bacterium
CACCTCCGGCGCCGCGGGCTCCGGCGGCGTGTTCCGTGGCCGCGGCGGCGCTCGCGGGCTCACCGGCGCCGCGACGGGGGCACCGGGCAAGGCGCGGGTGCCGGCAAGCGCACGCCCCGCGCCGCTCTGCCCCGGGGGCACATCGACCCCGACCCCCAAGAGCTCGAAGGTGTCCTCCAGCTCCCGCCGCCCCGGACGCCGCGAAGGCTCCTCGTCGGGAGAGGCGGGCTCGGAAAGAGACGGAGACGGAGACGGAACCGGAGACGGAGACGGAGACGGAACCGGAGACGGAGACGGAGACGGAGACGGAGACGGAGACGGAACCGGAGACTCGGTCTCCGGCGGCTGGGCTGCTGCGGGGAGCGCGAGGCCCAGCGTGCAGGCGAGTAGGAGCGCGCGCTTCATGCCCAGCCCCGCTCGGCCAGCACGCGCACCAGGGCGCCGCGAAGATGCACGGAGACCCGGTAGGCGCCGGCGGTCTCGCTCAGCACGCCCAGGTGCTGGAGCCGCGCGAGCTGGGCTCGCGCTTCCTGCTCGGACATGCGGAAGAGATGGGCGAGGACGTCGGCGTCCATCCAGCCCTGTCGGGCGATCTGGAAGAGCACGATGAGCGTCTCGCGCGGCAGCCGACCGAGCGCCGTGTAGCCGCTCTGGGGCACGTGGCCCACGTGAACCACGCTCTCGCTCTCGAGCGCGTCGATGGACGCGAGCCAAAGGCGGAGCGCATCGCGCACGAGCCCGCCGGATGCCGCGTGCAGGTCCTTGAAGTACTGCTCGAAGGGCCGGCGCACGCGGCTCGCGCTCCGGGCCACGAGCTGCTCCACGAAGCCACGCCCGCCTGCGCGGCCGAAGGCGTGCCCGTAGCCGCTGAGCCGGTGCCGCTCCATCACCGCCGCGCGCAGCTCCTCGGCGCTCAGGGGCTCGAGCTGGACGAGCTCGGGAAAGGCGTCGTCGAGGGCCGCCACGCTCCGGGCGTAGCGCCACCACAGCGCCTCGGCCTGCACGAGCCAGCTCTTCTTGCCCGCGGAGCGCACCACGCCATCGACGAAGCGGCGGAGGGGCCCGTAGCCGCCGGGGCGTGCGGCCGTGAGCCAGTGGAGTCCGTCCACGACCACGAGCGAGGCGTCCTGCGCCTCCTTGAGGAGCGCGACCACGTCGGCCTCCGTGGCCGGCCGGTCGAAGGCCAGCCGGCGCACGGTCTTCCAGCGCCCGCCGCGCACGATGGCCGCGGCCACGGAGGCCTTGCCCACGCCGTCGAGGCCCACCAGCGCCACGGCCCGAAGCCGCCCCTTGCGCCGCTCGGCCTTGGGGTCGCCGCCGAGCACGCTCCGGGCGTGGCGGATCTGCTCCTCCCGGCCCGTGAGCACGTCCGCGGCCTCCATGGTGTCCGCGCTGAAGAGTCGCCGATAGACGTTCGGGAGCTTCGCCAGCGGCGCCGGCGCGGCGAAGGCCGTCGGTCCGAGCTCGGCGATGTCCTCGCGGATGCGCAGGCCGAGGCGGCGGCGCCACATCTCGAGGCGCGCGTCGCCCACGAGCGCCGAGAGCGCGCGCTCGAGCTGCGCCCGCCCCTCGCGGAAGAGCGAGGGGAACCGCCCGACGCGCTGGGCGATGCGCCGCCGGTTCGCCTCTCGCCGGAACTCCTCGAGCTTGGCCCGGGTGACGTCGCCGTCGACGAGCTGAGCGCGCAGCTCCTCGAGGGCGCCGAGCGTCGCCTCGTGGATGCCCTCGGAGAGCGCGGCGCCGTGGCCGTGGGCTTCGGTGGCGAGCGCCTCCACGCTCGCCTCGGAGCGCTCGAGCTGGCCCACGACCATCTCCCGGAGCAAGGCCCGCGTCTCCTTGGGCACGGTCTCCCCGAGCGTGACCTCGAGCTCCACGGTGGCGAGCTCGACGTTGAAGGCCAGCAGCCGTTCGGCCTCCCGGAGCGACGCCACGAGCGGCTGGAGCTTTTCGCTCGTTTCCCGCGACGCGCGGTAGAGTTCGGGCCCGATGCGCGTCTCCCCGTGCTCGAGCACCAGGTCGCGGAAGGGCACGTCCACGCGATCGACGGCCGGCGGGAGGCGCTGCGCGCCGCGCTGGAGCTGCCCGGCGATCACCCGGTAGCGCGGCGTGAGGCCGCCGGCCGCGCTGCTGAAGGCATCGAGGAGCGGCCCGAGCTTGCCCTCGTCGAGGAGCTCCGCCTGCATCTCCCGCACGATGCGGGCGGCCTCGCCGGCGGTCTTCTCCGTGACCTCGGTGATCTGCCGCAGCGCGCCGGCCATCTCCTCGCCCGTGTCCGAGCTCGAGAGCTCGGCGTCGACGTGCTGCCGGGCCTCCGCGAAGGCCTGCGCCGCACGCTCCGCCTGCACCGCGGCCCGGCGCTCGAGCTCGCGCTGCAGCCGGCCGCCGTAGGTGGCCACGAGGTCCTTGACCCGCGCCTCGAGGCCGACGAGCTCGAGCTCCATGGCCACGAGGGCCAGCTCTCCGGCCGCGGACTTCCGCAGCTCGCCGAGCTGCTCCGTGAGCGCCTTCAGCGCCGCGACGCGCTCCTTGAAGATGCGCGAAGGGCGCCGCTTGCGCTCCGGGAGGTCGACGCTGCCGTAGACGCTGAGCTCTTGCTTCACGTCCCGGACGCCCTTGGCGAGCACCCGCGCCGTGCACTTGGTTGCGTCCCGGCCCATGCGACCGACCTCGTCGAGGGCGAGGAGCAGCTCCTCTTCGACGTCGGCGCGCATGGCGGCGACCTCGGCGTGGAGGTCGACCTCCGCTTCGCCGGCCCGCGACGCGAGCAGGTCGTAGCGCCCCACGAGTCCGTCGAAGAGGTTCCGGGTGCGGCCCGCGAGATGACGTTCGGCCTGCAGAAAGAGCGCCGCCACGGCCTCCAAGTTCGGCGGCGTCGCGCCAGAGAGATGGAAGCGGACCAGATCGCGCAGGGCCACGTTGCGCTTGCCCATGGGCTGGCCGACGAAGCGCGAGAGGCCACGCCGGAGCCGGAGCCAGGCGCGCTGAAGAGCCTTGGCGAGCCCATCGTCCGCCTTCGCCTCGAAGCTGCGCGCGTCGTAGGCGAGCGCGACGCGCTCGGGGACCTGGTCGCCGACCTCGTCGAGGCTCTCCACGACGGCACCGGGGCTCCAGCCCGGGCTCTTCAGGAGCTCGGCGCGACGGCGCAGCAGCGCCCCGCGCCACTTCTCCGCGAGCTCGGCCTGCTCGGCGCGGAGCGCCGCGGCCAGCTCACGACGCGCCGTGGTGCGCGCCTCGTCGTCCTCGATCTCGCCGGCCTGGCGCGCGCGCACGAGCAGGCGCCGGTGGTGACGCAGGAACTCGCGACGGAGCTCGCGGAGGTAGCGCTCCGCGTCCTTCCGGAAACCCGCCACGGGCCCCTCGGACACGACGCGGCTGATGTTGCGGAGGTCGTTCTCGAGGTCCCGCAGCCTCCGGTCGAGGGCCGGGTCCCCGGACGCGAGCGCCGGACCCCAATCGACGCTGCCCTCGTCCTCGGCCCAGGGGGACCAGGGGTTCGGCGCCGGCGGCGCGGTCTCTTCGTGGACCGGCTCCTCGAGCGGCTCCTCCCGCGCGGGCCCGCGGAGCTCGCCGGCGAGGCCGAGCCCCACCTTGAGCAGCACGGGCCCGATGACCTCGTTGATGGCCACACCGGCGATGAGCAGCGCGCCGAGGGCCTCGCCGGGCTCGCCGAAGCGCAGGGAGACGAAGCCCGCGAAGGTGATGGCCACGCCGGCCTGGGACACGAAGCCCATCCAGCCGTACTTCTTCGTGCCCTCGTCCGCCTGGCCGAGCGCGGCGCCGAGGCGCACGCCGAGGTAGATGGCCAGGACGCGGACGGCGACGAGGGCCAGGGCGAAGGCGAAGAGGTGGATGACCTCGTCGAGGTGGAGCTTCGCGCCGGCGAGCGTGAAGAAGACCACGTAGACGGGCATGGCGATCTTCTCCACCGAGTGGATGAAGGTCTCGCCGTGCTTCGAGAAGTTCGCGACGGTGAAGCCCGTCGTGAGGAAGATGAGCACGGGGTCGAGCTCGGCGTGGAGCTCCGTCGTGCGCGCCCAACCGACGACGAAGGTCGCCGTGTAGACGACGCCCACGATGAAGAGCAGCAGCTCCTTGCCGACGTAGCGCAGGTAGAGCGCCATGCCGCCGCCGAGGGCGATGCCGACGACGAGGCTGCCGAAGATCTCCCAGGCGAGCTTCTGCTCGAGGGGCACCTCGGACGTGCCCCCGAGCTCCGTCAGCGCGAGCGCGCTGAAGACGCCGAAGAGCACCACGACGAGCACGTCCTTCAGCACGACGGCGCTCAGCACCGTGCGGGACATGGGCCCCTTGGCGCCGCCCTCGTTGATGACCGCGATGGTGGCCGCCGGCGAGGTCGCGAAGCTGATGGCCGCAACCGTGAGGCCCACGTAGATGAGCGCGCGCCCTTCGACGCCTTCGAAGCCCGGCAGCGCCAGGGCCGGGTAGGTGCCACCCACGAGCCAGACGAAGCCCGTGGTCAGCACGAGCACGAAGACGAGCTGGAGCCCGAGCACGCCGAGGATGGCGCGGAGCCCCTTTTTGAGCCCTTCGATGCGAAGCTCGCCGCCGGCCGTGAGCGCGATGAGCGCGACCGCGAGGGTCTCGAGGGGCAGGAGCTGGCCGATGACCCGGTCGTTGAGCACGCCCTCGTCGAAGGGCGGGAAGAGCCGGTAGGGCACGAAGCCGCTGATGGACGGCCCGAAGACCATGCCCGCGAGCAGGTAGCCGGTGATGTGCGGCAGGCGGATGACGCCGACGAGCTGCCCGATGGTGAAGCTCGCCAGGATGACGAAGCCGAGGGCGAGCATGGCCGTCGGGTCGTAGTTGCCCTCGTGCGCTTCCGGGCTGCCGAAGGCGTGGAGCAGGAGCAGGCCGCCGATGAGGAAGCTGACGATCACGAGCTGGCGCACGGACGCGCTGGCGCTCGGCGGGCCGTGGCCGTCGTCGTACTCGTGCTCGTGGGCCTCGGTCACGCTGCTCATCGCCGCCAGAACCCCGGCACCAGGAGCGCGAAGAGGGTGAAGAACTCGAGGCGCCCGAGGAGCATGGCCACCACGAAGAAGATCTTCGAGACCGGCGAGTAGGGCGCGAAGTTGTCCGCGAAGCCCGCGAGCTCATGAAAGGGCGCCGGGCCCATGTTCGACAGGCAGGTGAGCATGGCCCCGAAGGCCGTGGGAATGGGTACGCCGTCGACGGTGCAGACGAAGAGCACGCCGACGCCCAGGCAGGCCACGTAGATGACGAAGAAGCTCATCACGTCGGCGAGAATCGGCTTGGCGACCACGCTCCGGCCCATGCGCACCACCTGCACCACGCTCGGGTCGAAGGAGCGGCGCACCTGCGCGAGGGTCTGCTTCGCCATGAGCACGATGCGTTCGACCTTGATGCCGCCGGCCGTCGACCCGCTCATGCCGCCCACGAACATCAGCGCGAGCACGAGCGTGAAGGCCGCCGCGCCGTACACCGACGTATCGTCCGTGCCGTAGCCCGTGGAGCTCACGCTGGTGGCCACCTGGAAGTAGGCGAAGCGAAGGCTCTCGAGGCCGTAGGCGCCGGGGTGGAGCTGCATGTTCAGGAGCGTCAGGAGCGAGACCGAAAGCACGACGAGGCCGACGAAGGTCCGGAACTCCGGGTCCCGGCCGATGGAGCCGAGGCCGCGCCCGCGGAGCGCGAAGTAGTAGAGCCCGTAGTTGATGCTGCCGAGGAGCATGAAGGTGGCGATGATCCACTCGACGGCGGGCATGCCGAAGCCGGCTACGCTCGCGTCCCGCGTGGAGAAGCCGCCGGTGCTCAAGGTCGTGAGCCCGTGGCAGAGCGCCTCGAAGAGGTCCATGCCCGCGAGCCAGAGGAGCCCGGTCTCCACCACCGTGAAGAGCGCGTAGAGGCGCCAGAGCGCCAGCGAGGTCTCGGCGATGCGTGGGCGAAAGCCCTCGGCCTGGGCCCCCGGCGCCTCGCCCCGGTAGAGGTGCTTCGCGCCGGCGCCGACGCTGGGGAAGACGGCGACGAAGAGCACCACGATGCCCATACCGCCGAGCCACTGGCTCATGGAGCGCCAGAGCAAGAGCGGCCGGCTGAGGCGCACCTCGATGTCCGTGATCACCGTGGCGCCGGTGGTCGTCAGGCCGCTGATGGACTCGAAGAGCCCATCGGCGAGGCTCATGTGCGCCCCGAAGACGAAGGGCAGGGCGCCGCAGAAGCCGGCGCCGAGCCAGATGGCGGCCACGCTCACGAGCGCCTCCCGGCGGCTCATGGTCTCGCGTACGTAGCCGCGGGACGCCGCCAAACACGCGCCGCCGAGGGCCACGGAGGCCAGCGCGGCGAAGAGGCAGGGCCAGAGGCCGCCCACGGGGATGCGCGGGCTCGGCGCGACGAGGTCCCAGAGGAAGCCGACGAGGCCGCTCGCCGCCACCGCCGCGCCGACGCCGATCATCACGGCGCCCACGGGACGGAGCGCACCGCGAAAGTCGCGGAGCCGTCGGCGCTGGCGTGCCATCAGAGGCCGCGCCTCCCGCGGAAGAGGCGCTCGATGCTCGCCCGGGATTCGCGCGTCGTCATCAGGATGACCCGGTCGCCGGGCTCGATGACGTCGTCGCCGCCGGGCACGAGGATCGTGTCGCCGCGCACGAGCGCCGCGATGAGCGAGCCCGTGGGGAGCTGAAGGCGCCGGAGCGGCTTGGAGGTCGCCGCGCAGCTCGCCAGCGCCGTGAGCTCGACGACCTCCGCGGCGCCCTCCTCGAGCACGTGCAGGCTGTGGAGCTGCCCGGAGCGCGCGAAGCGCAGGATCTGGTCCGAGGCGACGGTGCGCGGCGAGAGCACGATGTCGATGCCGAGCTGCCGGTAGATGGGCACGTAGTCCGCGCGCTGCACGATGGCGGCGGTGCGGGGTACGCCGGCGCGCTTGGCCATGAGCGAGGCCATGAGGTTGATCTCATCCTCGCGCGTGACCGCGGCCATCAGATCGTAGGTGGCGATCTCGATCTCCTGGAGCAGGTCGCCGTCCGTTCCGTCGCCCTGCACCACGGTCACGTCGTCGTGCTCGGCGGCGAGGCGCTCGGCGACCTCCGGGTCCCGCTCCACGATGGTGACCTGCGCGCCGAAGGGGAGGATCTGCCGCGCCAGCGACTGACCCACGACGCCGCCGCCGACCACGAGCACCCGGTTGGCCTCCCGGCGCGTGCTGAAGAGGTCTTCGGCCTGGAGGATCGCCGCCGGGCGGCCGATGAGATAGACGACGTCGCCGGGCAAGAGCACGTCCGCGCCGCCGGGAACCACCACGTCGCCGTCCCGCACGTAGGCCGCCACGAGCGCATCCTCCGGGAGCTGCAGCTTGGCGAGGGGCTTGTTCGCCATGCGCGTGGTCATGGTCATCTGCACGAGCTCGACGCGGTCCTGGGCGAGGTCGATGACGTCCGAGGCGCCGTGCGAGCGCGCGACGCGCCCGAGCTCTTGCCCGACCAGCACGCGCGGGTTGATGACCACGTCGACGCCGAGCAGGCCGTAGCGAATGCCCTCGGTCCAGCGCGCCCATTCGTTGCCCTGGGCCCGGGCGACGACCCGCGTGGCGCCGAGCTGCTTGGCCGCGAGGGCCGCGATGAGGTTGACCTCGTCGTGATCGCTCACGGCGACGACGAGGTCCGCCGTCTTCACGTTGGCCCGGTCGAGGATCTCCTGGCTCGCGCCGTAGCCCGTCAGGCAGGCGACGTCGAAATGCTCCTCGGCGTAGGCGACGGCGCTCGGGTTTTTGTCGATGGCCACGACGTCGTGGCCGTCGGCCTGGAGCACGCCGAGCAGGTGCTTGCCCACCTCACCGAGACCGATGACGACGATGTACATGCCTCACCCTTCTCCCGGAGCGCCCTGGGGGCTCGAGACCCGCGCCGGCAGCCCCTCTTCGCTGCGCTCGCGCTTCACGTCGCCGGCGTCCACGAGGAGCGAGCGAAGCATGCGCGGCGCGATGAGGTCGTGGAGCACCACGCTGGCGAGCACGACCGTGTAGGCCACGTTCACGGCCTCGCCCTCGAAGACGACCTTGAAGCTCACGGCCATGGCCACGGTGACCTCACCGTGGGCCATGAGCCCCTTCCAGAGGTCCCGGCGGAGCGGCAGGCCGAGCACGGCGACGCGGCTCGCGAGCACCTTGCCCAGCAGGCGAAGCAAGACGAAGGCGAGCAAGAGCGCCAGCGTCGGCGCCCAGGGCGGCGCCTCCCAGAGGACGCCGGCGAGCACCAGGAGCACGAGCGCCATGGGCTTCTCCGTGGTGGTGAGCGTCTCGCGGATGCGCTTGCCGGAGCGCGCGGAGCTCGCGAGCACGAGGCCCAGGACCACGTTGACCGCCAGCGGCGAGAGCACGAGGAAATAGGCCGCGCCGGAGGCGAAGGCGATGATGCCCACGAGGGCCAGGAAGCGCCCGTTGGGAGATTCCTGGCCGCCGAGGAAGGGCGAGAAGAGCGCGCCGAGCACGAGGCCGAGGCCGGTCTGCATCCCGAACCAATCGAACCAGTCGAGCTCCGCGGCGCCGGCCGCGAGGCGCTCCGGGTCCGGCATGTGGAAGACGCAAAAGACCAGGCCGAAGGCGAGAATCACGAGCACGTCGCCAAGGCGCGTGGACTCGCGAAGATGCGCGGTGATGGTGCCCTCGAGCTCGTAGCGCCGCTCGATGACCTCGAAGGGCTCGCTCGAGTCCGAGGCGGCCGCGCAGCCCAGGAGCACGCCCGAGGCCGCGGCGTCGCGCCAGGTGCTCGAGAAGACGCCGAGCGACGGCTCGATGAAGAGCGCGTCGAGGTCGCCAAAGCCGCGAAAGAAGTAGAGGTAGGCCAGGTAACCCACGGCCACACCCGGCACGACGTGGTGCCAGACGGCGACGCGGAGGCTCCCGGGGACGCGGTTCATGAGCCGCTCGGCGTCGAAGGCCATGCCCCGGAGCAGGCCGATCCACCCCGCGGCGAGCGCGATGGCCGGGAGCAGCCCCGTGACGTCGCTCAGCACGTCGATCTCCGGCACCGCGGGGCCGAGGAGCAGCCCCACGAGGAGGTACTCGACGCCGCTGATGATCAGCGCGCGGCGCTGGAGCCAGTCGACGACGAAGTTGGCGAGGAGGTAGGCGGTGCCAATGCCGAAGAGCACGGCGACGATGGCCACCGGCGTGCTCTGCCCGGACTCGCCCCCGCCCGCAGCGGAGGCGAGCGCCGGCGCTCCAAGCACGAGCGACCCTGCCCCCAGGAGGGCGGGGACGACACGCAGGGACGGGGGCATACGCGCGTAGTCTGCCGAGCTTCGCCGCTTCACGGGTAGTTCCTTACCCGCCAGGCGGCCGCGGCTCCTCCGATCATGTCGCGGCAGCGGGCAGCCCCCACGAGGCGAGGAGCCGCAGCACGGCGTCGACCTCCCCCTTCGGTCCTTTCGCGAGCCGGTAGCGGCGCCCGCTGGCGAGGGTGAGCACGAGCCAATGGTGCGGCACGAAGCCGCGATGAAAGGGGTCCCAGCGCCGCTCGACGCGCGCCACCTCGTCGAAGCGCGCGCTCGCGCGCTCCTGCTGCCCACGTAGCTCGATCACGCGCCCCGCGGCGCCATCGATGACGAAGCGGCCCATGGAGCGCATGCGCCGGCCGGCGAACACGGCGAGGGCGACGGCGAGGGCCAAGCCCATGAGCAGGCCGATGAGCGGGGCGGCGCGCAGCTCGCCGCGCGCTGCCAGGCCCGCGATGGAGGCGAGGCTCCCCACGCCGAAGAGCAGGATCGGCACGAGCATCAACGCCGTGAGCAGGCCGTGCGGCAGCTCGGCCTCGAGGCGCTGCGGCCCCGTTTGCCGCAGCGAGCCGCCGTAGGCGCCGCGGACGAGCACGCCGTCACTCATGGGCGTCGTCGCCGTGGTCGTGGCCGCCTTCCCCGTGCGCGTGGCCGTGCTGAAGCTCTTCGGCCGTCGCGTCACGCACCTCCAGCACCTCGAGGTCGAAGTGGAGCTCGAGGCCGGCCATGGGGTGCTGCGGCGTCGCGACGATGGTGTTGCCCTGGACCTTCTCGATCCAAAGGGGCAGCGGCCGGCCTTCCGACGTCTGCATGAAAAACTGCGTCCCCGCCGCCAGCGTCATGCCCGGCTCGAACTTGGACTTCGGCAGCCTTAGCGCCTTGACCTTGCGCTTCTCGCCGTAGCCCTCGGCCGGCGGCACGACGGCGACGAAGCTGTCGCCTACGGCTTTGCCCTCGAGCTGACGCTCGAGGCCCGGGACGATGTTCCGGTGCCCATGAAGGTAGAGGAGCGGCCGCTCCGGCGTGCTCTCTTCGAGCGTGACCCCGGCCCCATCGCGGAGCACGTACTTCAGCGAGGCGACCTTGTCCTTCGTTATCACCCCGCCGGGGTAGCACTTCACCCGCGAACTTCGAGCGCCTGCCCGGGCACGCGGGCGCCTCTACGGCGAGGGGCTACAGCAGAGCCATGCGGTTTTTCGCCTACGGCTCGAACCTCGACGACGCGGACCTGCGCGCCTTCGCGCGCGCCCGGGGCCTCGAGCGGGCGCTCCCGAGGGCCCGGGGCCGGGCCTATCTGCCGGACCACGCGCTTCGTTTCCACTACCACTCGCCCGCGCGCGGCGGCGGCGCCCTGGACGTCGTGCCGGCCCCCGGAGGCCTCGTTCCCGGGGCCCTCTTCACCGGGGGACCGGAGACCGCCGCGCTCTTGGACGCGAAGGAAGGCGTGGCCGCGGGGCGCTACCGGCGGGCCCGTGTCGTCGTGCTCACCGAGAGCGGGCGCGCGCACGAAGCGACGACCTACCGCGTGTGCGCGCCGCGGAAGGCGCTGATGCGGCCCACCGCCGACTACGCCGCGCTTTGCCGACGCGGCTACGGGCGCTTCGGTCTCGACCCGGCGCCGCTCCGGGCCGCCGAGGCGGGGGAGGAGGCGGCCGCGACGTCGTCGCTCTTCGTGTACGGCACCCTGAGGGAGGGGAGCGCGCAGGGCCCGGGCGTGCGCGGGCCGCGCCGTCCCGCCCGCGCGCGCGGGCAGCTCCGGGACCTCGGCGACTACCCCGGGCTCGTCCCCTTCCCGGGATGGGTAGCGGGCGAAAGCGTCTTCTTGGGCTCGCGCGAGGAGGCCGCCCGTGTCTTTGCCGAGCTCGACGAGTACGAGGACTTTCTCGGCTGGGACCGGCTGGGCGCGTCGCTCTACCATCGCGGCGTGGCACGCCTCGAAAGCGGTGGAATCGCGTGGGCTTACGTACTGCGGCAGCCAGCCGGACGCCCCCTTCCCTCCGGCGATTGGAGGGTACGCTGAGAGTCCCCAAAACAGGGAGGGGGGGTCCACGGACCGGAACGGTGACAATTCGCCCTCAAAAAGAACGGGTCCCTAGCCGTAGACCCTCTTGATGCTGAGCGCCGAGGATTGGGACCTGGAGCCCACCGACGCATGCGCGATGGCCCCCGTCGCCGCGCCCGCCCGCCGTGTGGCCGGAACGCGCGACCGGAGCGGGCGCGTGCTTCTCATCGAAGACGACGCGGACGACGCCGCCCTCATCCAGGCGCACCTCCGCCGCGTGGGACCCTACGAGGTCGACCACGTCCGTCGCATGCGCGACGCCCTCTCGCGACTCACGCGAGGGGAGCGTTACGACGTGGTGCTCGCCGACCTTCAGCTCCCGGACGGGCGCGGCCCCGCCGTGGTCACCCGCCTCGTGCAGGAGAACCCGGAGCTGCCCATCGTGGTGCTCACGACGCTGGTGGGGAGTGCCGTGGCCGAGCGGTGCCTCGAGGCGGGCGCCGAGGACTACCTGGCCAAGGACGAGCTCGGCGCCGGGAGCCTGCGCCGGGTCATCGGCTTCGCCGTGGCTCGGCAGCGCGAGGGCCGGCTGCGGCGGGCCTTGATGCATGACGACCGGCTCCGCTCCCTCGGCGCGCTCGCCGCCGGCGTGGCTCACGAGGTGAACAACCCGGCGGCCTTCATTCTCGCCAACTTGGAGCACCTCGAGCGCAGCCTGGCGCGGGACCGGGACGCTACGGACGAGAGCGACCTTCTCGCCGCCATCCAGGAGAGCCGCGAAGGGGTCGCGCGCATTCGCCGCCTCGTAGCCAACCTCCAGGTCTTCGCGCGCGAGGGCAAGGACCGCGTCGTCGACCTCGCGCTGGCCGAGGTCGTGGACGAAGCCACGGCGCTCGCCGGGCCCCGGCTTCGCCAGCACGGCGGTCGCCTCGTCATCGAAGGGGATCCGCTCCCGCGCCTTCCGGCCTACGAAGGCCAGCTCTCGCAGGTGCTCGTGAACCTGCTCGTCAACGCGGCCCAAGCCCTCGGGCCCGGCGGCGGCGTCGTGCGCCTCCGTGGCCGGGTGGACGACGAGAGCGTGCGCATCGCCATCGAAGACGACGGGTCCGGCATCGAAGCGCAGACCCTCGAACGCATCTTCGAGCCCTTCTTCAGCACCAAGCTCCGCGGCGATGGCGTCGGCCTCGGGTTGGCGCTCTGCGGCGACATCGCGGAACGGCACGGCGGCACCATCGAGGTGGAGAGCGAGCCCGGCGCGGGCAGCACCTTCACGCTGGTGCTCCCCCGGGACAACGGCCTCACGCCGGTGGAGCGGACGCCCCATGCGCCGGCGCCGCTCCAGACCCGGCCCCGGGTCCTGCTCGTGGACGACGAGACGCTCGTGCTGCGATCCGTGGCGCGGCTTCTGCGGGACGAAGCCGAGGTCGAGGGCGTAGCCAGCGGCGACGAAGCCCTCGCGCTCCTCGAATCCGGCGCGCACTTCGACGCCGTGGTGACGGACCTGATGATGCCCGGCATGACCGGCGCCGAGCTCCTCGACCGCCTTCGGGAGGCCCATGAGGACCTCGCCAAGCGCACCATCGTCATGACCGGCGGCGTCGACGACGGCGCAAAGGCGAGCTTCGTCGGCGCCGGCGACCGGCAGCTCCTGCCGAAGCCGGCCACGCGCGCCGAGCTCCTGGCTGCGCTACGGGCCGTGCTGCCCGGCGACGCCTGACGACGGCGACGGTCCGAGCGCGACGGCGGAGCCCCCGGGGGCCTCTGGTACGCTTTCACGGGTTTTTCGCACGCCGTCAGGGACGTGAGGGCCCCGCGGACCCAGACTCCAGGTGCCATGAATCGTCGGACGGTCAGGTGGACGGTCCCGGAAACGGGCCATCGCCTCCAGGGGAGCACCGCGCGCATCGCGCGCCTCCTCCGGAGCCGCGACGCCGGGCGAATCGACCAGGGCGTGGCGCTGGCGCGGGCCCTCGGCGAAGACAGCCTCTTTCGCGACCTGCTGCAAGGCACGCGCTTCGTGTTGGACGAGGACGGCATCGGCACCCTCGAGCCCGGACCCAAGCTGGTGCGCTCCGCGCCGGACCGGCCCTACGGGGTGCGCGCGGTGCTCGGGCTCCTCGCCGTCATGCCCGGGCCCGTCGCCGCGGAGTGGCGGACGTCGCTGAGCGCCCTCGCCATCGACGCGGCGAGCTACCGGCGCCACGAGCCCGGGCGCCCCACGCCCTTCAGCCTGGCGGGCCTCGAGCGCTTCGACCGGCTGAACCTCCTCCTCGTGGCCCGGCCCTACGGCATGAGCCTCGGCGGGGCGAACCGCTCGCTCACGAGCCTGCGCATCCTCGGCGGCGAGCTCGACTCCCTCGAGCCGCTTCGCAACCTCGAGGCGCTGCAGACCCTCGCCATCGACCTCTTCGGGGAGGGCTACCGCCGGGAGCCGACGGTGCTGCACAGCTTCCGGGGCATGGAGCAGCTACCGCAGCTCACGAGCCTGAGCGTCGTGGCCCAGCTCCCGACGGACCTCGGCCCGCTTCGTGGGCACCCGGGGCTGCGCAACCTCGAGCTCTCGCAGCGCGCCACCGGGGCCGCGGCCCCGCGCAGCCTCGCCGTCCTCGGCGAGCTGCCCGTGCTTCAGCGCCTGCACCTCGGCCTGAGCCACAGCCTCGAGCGCCTGGACCTGGGCCCGCTTCCGAGCCTGCGCGCCCTGAGCCTCTTCGGCGCGGTGCAGGACCTCGGGGACCTCGGCCGCTTCCCGGCGCTCTCGACGCTTCGCCTCTACTCGCCGCCGGACCGCTTCCAGGGCGCGCGGCAGGCGCCACGCCTGCACGTTCTCGAGATGCACGGCCTGAAGGCCGCCCCGGAGCGGACGGCGTGGCTCGGCGACGTACGGCGCCTGGCGCTCCCGGAGCTCGGCGCCACGGAGCTGGGCTGGCTCGAGGACGCGCGCCAGCTCGAGACCCTCGAGCTCGCGAGCCACCACGTCACGCCGGAGCTGAGCACCATGCCGGTGCTGCCGGCGCTCGAAGATCTGGTGCTCGCGGGCTGTCCGCCGCTCCCGGATTTGACGGCCCTCGCGCGCCAGCCGCGGCTCCGGCGCGTGTGGCTCGGCGAAGATGGGGAGTGGCTGGAGGACAGCGTGGTCCCCGCGTCCCTGCGCCCCAAGCTCCGCCTCGAGCCGGCGCCGGATTTCTTCCGCGGCTCGCCCTGGCCCTGAGCCCGCTTGTGCCGGGCCGCGTTTCATGAGAGCCGGGCTTTTGGGCCCCGTCGTGAATCCCTCCGTCGTGAATCGCTCCCTCTCGCTGCTCTCCATGCTCGCTCTCCTCGGAGCGGCCCACCTCGCGCTTCCGGCCCCGGGGCGCGCGCAGGAGCGCAGCCAGGTCAACCCGACGCTCCCGGAGGCGCTCCGCCCCCGCACCGGCGACGACGGATTCGGCCCGGGACTGCGCTGGGGCCCGGGCTGGGGGCGCTTTCGGAAGCTCGACTACGCCGTGCTGGCCACGGGCGCGGCCGCCACGGTCACGCTCCAGATCATCGGCCCCAACGAGAACGGCCGCTGGCTCCGACGGAACGGCTTCGACGAAGGCGTGCGGCGGGCGCTCCGCGGGCGCTCGCTGCAGCGGCAGCAGAACCTCCGGGACGCCAGCGACATCACGCTCAACCTGGCCGTTGGCTTTCCCGTGTTCTTCGACGCCGTGCTCACGGCGCTCTGGTTTCACGACAACCCGGACGTCGGCCGCGAGCTCGCGCTCCTGGCCATCGAGGCGCAGCTCGTGTCGTCGACGCTGCAGGCCGCGGCGAACATCGTGGGCTCGCGGGAACGCCCCTACGGCCGGAACTGCGTGGACTTCGACGGCGATGCGCCCGAGGACCCCACCGGCAACCCCCTCCTGGGCGACAACGACTGCCTCGGCCGGGCGCGCTTCCGGAGCTTCTACAGCGGCCATACGTCGCAGGCCTTCGCCGCCGCGGCCACCACGTGCGTGTTTCACGCCCGGCTGCCCCTCTACGGCCGGGGCCGCGATTGGTTGGCCTGCGCCGCGGCCACGGGGCTCGCGACCACGACGGGGCTGCTCCGCATCGCCGGCGACAAGCACTACGCCTCGGACGTGATCTTCGGTGCGCTCACCGGCGCTGCCATCGGCTGGATGGTGCCGGCGCTGCGCATGCGGCCCCATCCGCGGCGGCAGGGCGAGGGCCTTCGCGACGGGCTCACGTTGCGCGTGGTGCCCACGGGCCTCGGCGTCGGCCTCCTCGGGATGTACTGATGCGTGCCCTCGCCCTCGCCCTCGTCCTCGCAGCCCTTCCGGTCCGCGCCGGCGCCCAGGACTCCCCGGGCGCGTGCACGGAGCCGGAGGCGGACGAGGCGCAGCGCGAGGGCCCTCCGCTGCGCCGCGGGCCGCGCCCGAC
>JBCCAW010000058.1:0-16754 GCA_039814655.1 Myxococcota bacterium
CCGCGAGCTCATCGCCGACTCCGTCGAGACGGCCATGGGAGCGCACTTCTACGACGGCCTCGTCGCGCTCCCGGGCTGCGACAAGAACATGCCCGGCTGCCTCATCGCCATGGCCCGGCTGAACCGGCCGGCGCTGATGATCTACGGCGGCACCATCCGGCCCGGCTCACGCATGGACCGGAGGGGCGAGAAGGTCGCCCTCGACGTCGTCAGCGCCTTCCAGAGCTACGGCGAGGTGCTCGCGGGCCGCATCACCGAAGAGGAGCGCCAGGACATCGTGGCGAAGTCCTGCCCCGGCGCCGGCGCCTGCGGCGGCATGTACACGGCAAACACCATGGCCGTCGCCATCGAGACGCTGGGTCTCACGCTCCCGGGCTCGTCGTCGACGCCCGCGGAAGACCCAGGAAAGGCGGCGGAATGCGACCGGGCGGGTGAGGCCATTCGCCGGCTCCTCGAGCTCGACCTGAAGCCCCGAGACATTCTCACGCGCGCCGCCTTCGAGAACGCCATGGTGGCCATCACGGCGCTCGGCGGGTCGACGAACGCAGTCCTGCATCTCCTCGCCATGGCACAAGCCGCGGGCGTCCCGCTCGGTCTCGACGACTTCCAGCGCGTCAGCGATCGAACGCCGCTGCTCGCGGACCTCAAGCCCTCGGGACGCTTCGTGATGGCCGACCTTCACGCGGTCGGGGGCACGCCGGCGGTGCTTCGCGTTCTCCTCGAGGCCGGGCTCCTCGACGGGTCCACGCGCACGGTCACGGGAAAGACGCTCGCGGAGAACGTCGCGGAGGCGCAGCTGGCCGAGGGCCAGGAGGTCATCCGCGGGCTCGACGCACCCATCAAGCCCACCGGACACATCACCATCCTCCGCGGCTCCCTCGCGCCGGACGGCGCCGTCGCGAAGCTCACGGGAAAAGAGGGGCTCCGCTTCGAGGGACCGGCGCGCGTCTTCGACGACGAGGAGTCCATGCTCGAGGCCATGCGGGACCCGGAGAGCTTCCGGGGCGCGGTGGTCGTGATTCGCTACGAGGGCCCCGTGGGCGGGCCCGGCATGCCCGAGATGCTCTCCCCGACGAGCGCGATCATGGGCGCGGGCCTCGGCCAGGACGTCGCGCTCCTCACGGACGGTCGCTTCAGCGGCGGGAGTCACGGCTTCATCGTGGGCCACGTTTGCCCGGAAGCGGCTCATGGCGGGCCCATCGCGCTCGTGCGCGACGGGGACCGCATCGTCATCGACGCCGAAGCGCACACCATCGAGCTCGAGGTGGACGACGCCGAGCTCGCGCGGCGCCGGGCGGCCTGGACCGCGCCGGAGCCCAAGGTTCGCCAGGGCTGGCTCGCCAAGTACGCGCGCCTCGTCGGCCCCGCGAGCCAGGGCTGCGTGACCGACTGAGCGCGCGGCGCTTCAGCGCGTGCCGAGGTAGCGCGGGTCGATGACGAGACGCTCGTAGAGCGCCTTCCAGTCGAAGGCGCCGTCGGTGTTCTCGGCGTCTCCGTCCCCGTCGAAGGCGCTCGCCTGTTCCGCCAGCCACATGAAGTCGCCGGCGTCGACGGTGCGCCCGTAGAGATGCTCGGCGAGCTGCCGTACGGCGCATTCGGCGACGCGGCGCACCTCGTTCGGCGTGTCCACGAGAGCCGCGGGACCGAACTCGACGTTCTCGAAGTCGCTGCGGTCGTCGTCCTCTTCGAGCCAGAGCGCGGCGAGGGGCCGGCCTCGGTGAAGCTCGAGCTCCTCCCCGTTGGTGTTGGCGGCCGTCACGAAGTAGGCGTTGCAGAAGTTGTTGCTGCAGCGGCCGCCCATGTTGATGCGGTTGCCGCGATCATCGCAGTTGCAGGGCTCGTAGGGCTCGCGGAAGGCGATATCGAGCGGGTCGAAGAAGCCGATGCTGCCGCCGTTGCGCCAGCGGCCCCAGTGGGCGGCGGCGGGCTCGAGCTCCTGGTGGCAGTCGGCGCAGCCGTCGCGCTCCCGGAGGTTCTGCGGCGGGTTCTCTTCCTCGGCGGGGATACCGTTGGACTGCGGCACGAAGGGGTCGCAGTAGAAGGCCGTGTAGAAGCGGTTGGCCCGGGCGCGGTCCGAGGCGAAGCGCACCAGGTAGCCTGGCGTGGTCAGGACGCCGGCATGCTCCGGGCCGCGCTCGATGCGGCGCCAGGTGGTCGTGTCCGTCGCCGAAAGGCCCGCCAGGCTCGAGTTCGGGATGCGCACGTCGTAGGCGACCTGCGTCGTGGTCTGCGCCTGACCGAGGTTCTTGCCCGAGTTGTAGCGGTAGTAGTGGGCGATGGGGCCGTTCACGTAGGTGGACGCGCCGCGGAAGGTCTCGAGGTAGCTCTCGCCCTCGCTCACGATAGACTCGATGAGGCGGAGCGGCTCCTCGGTGAAGCCCGCCTGCAGGGCCCGGGCGTAGCTGTCGCCGGCGGCGTTGCCACTAAAGCCGGGAATGCAGTGCTGAAGGTTGGGGCCGCAACCGCAGAAGCGGCTCCCATTCTCGAAACTGCAGGCGTCGCCGTCCGGCTCCGTGAGCACATCGTTCGCGTCGAAGGCGCAGACCTTGATGGGGTTCTCCGGGTCCCAGTAGGGCGCCACCATCACCGTGCCGTCGATGTCGCAGACCCCGTCGCGGCCGCTGTTCGTGCAGCGCCCATCGTCGAACTGGCGCATGGGCAAGGGGCGCCCGTCCGCGTCGAAGCTGGTGTGCGGCACGTCGTCGCAGAGGAAGGCTTGGTTCCCCCGGTAGCGGGCCTTGCGGTTGTTCACGAACCAGATGTCCCGTCCCCGGTCGCGGCCGATGCGACGATCGCCGCCCTCGAGGCTGACAAGGGAGCGATCGAAGGACGTCCAGAGCAGCCCCCGGTGATACTCCATGGTGGTCCGGGAGAACTCCGGGCTCGCGAACATGGCGGTACGCATGCGCGCGAACTCGGCGTCCGGGTCCGCCGCGCTCTGGAGCTGCTGGTATTCCTCGATCGAGGGGATGCGACCGCGCACGTCGAGGGAGAGCTGGCGCAGCAGGCGGAGCGGCGCGGCCTCGAAGGTCGGCGCGCAGACCTCGCCCAGCATGTCGTCACCCGGCGCGAGCTGCGCCGAGAGCGGGGACGCGGCGAGCGCCAGTAGAGAAAGGGAGAGGCCGAGCGTGCGCGGCGTGAAGGGGGTGTTCATCGCGTCGTCCTCAGGCCAGCCAGGCGTCCAGGGGGGAGGTGCGGAAGGCGTAGGGGTCGATGCCCTGCGCCGCCACGAGCGTGGCGCCGATGCGCTCCGGGAGAATGACCTCGCCGCTCTCGCTCGGCCGACCGGTGACCGGGTCGATGCTCATGAGCCCGAGCGTGTCTTCGACGGTCTCGCCGAAGACGCCGCGACGAAGCCCGCCGCCGAAGGTCAGGATGCTGTTGGCGAACCAATGGTCGCGGCCGTTGTTGCCGTTGATGCGCGGCGTCCGGGCGAACTCCGAATGGCATACGACCATGGTGTTCTCGAGCATCGGGTCGTCGCGGCGGAGGTCGTCCAAGAGGACGGCGAGGGCGTCGAAGGCCTCGGCGAGGTCCTGCGGCTGGTCCGTCGCCCACTCGTTGCCGTGGTCGTCGAGGCCGCTCTGAAGCTGCGCGCTCACGGAGGTCGACAACCCCGTGTCGAAGAGCCGCGAAACCGTCGCCGCGACCACCGCCGGGTCGCCGCTGGCGCCCGCGTTGGCGATGCCGTAGCGCGCCATCAGGTCGTCGTCGTTGGCCAGGTTGAAGGCGGAACCGAGGTCCCGCTCGACCGCTGCCAGAAGCCGTGCCCGGGCCCCGTCGGTGAGGTCGAGGGGCAGGGCGCCGTCGTAGCGCGCGTCCACGCAGCTCCGCTCGGCGCCGCGAGCGTCGTCCAAGAGCGCCTGCACGTTCGCGGGAAGGGTCGCGCCGCGGGGAACGAGCAGGTCGCGCATCTCCGTGGCGCGGCCGATGCGCGTGCCCGTGAGCGACGCATCGCCGCTCTCGTTGAAGGTGGGCATACCGATGGAAAGGTTCGGCAGCACGAAGGCCGACGGGTCCGTGGCCGCGGCCATCTTCGTGCCCATGGAGTCGCCCCGGGGCACCACGCCGGCCGGCGCCTGGAAGGTGTTGACGTAGGCGCGGCCCGTCGGATGCGCGACGGTGTTCATGTTCACGCCGCGGAAGAGCGTGAAGACGTCCATGTGCCGCACGAGGCTCCGCATGGTGGGTCCGATGATCGTCGACTGGCCGCCGATGGTGACGGGAATGGGCGTCGACCACTCGGGAGCCAGCAGGTTCCGAGCGCCCTCGGTTCCGGTCTGAAGCCGGTCGCCGTAGACGCGGCCGGGCTCGCGCGGATCCGGCCCGAGGAGCACGTCCCAGCCGCCGTTGAAGTAGAAGCTCACGAAGCGCCGCTGCGGGGCGCCCTGGGCCATCAAGTGCGCGGCCGGGCCAAGGGACAGCGCCGCGGCGCCTCCGAGGAAGCCACGAATCAGATCACGTCGGGAAAAGGTGGTCATCACGTCAGCCTCAGTAGGTCAGGAAGTCCGTGTGGGTGGCGAGGCCGACGCACACGGCCCACCAGCGGTCGCGCATCTCGTTGTCGCTGAGCTCCCGGTCCCCTTCGCGCTCATTCAGGATCCGCACGAAGGGGGCCAGCGCCGGGTCGCCGGGCGGCAGCGCCTGGCCGAGGAAGCGCAGGAAGAGGTAGCGCAGGTTCTCCTCCAGCACCGCGGGCTCACGATCACCGATGAGCGCGTGCTGCAGCAGAAGGCCGGGTTCCCCGCTCGCCCGGTCGGCGTCGAGGGCGCGGCGGCACGTGTCGCGAGCAGCGTCGTCGATGAACTTCGCGAAGGTCATCGAGAGCTCGCGCCCCTGCTCCGTCACCTCGGCGTAATCCGGCTGGCCGAGAGACGCGGCGAAACGGTTGTAGTCGCGCCAGCTTTGGCCCGTCGCCACCTCGAGGGAGCGATGGAACTGGTCCGCCGTCAGCCGACGCACGCGCCGGCCCAGCGGGTTCTCGGCCGTGCCGATGGCCACGGGCGTCGGCGCGTTGGGGTCCACCACCGGGGGAGCGCCGGGATCGTCCGGACTCACTCCAGGCTCGATGGGCATGGGAACCGGAGGGTCCCCCACCTGGCCGTTGCAGGCGGCCAGCAAGGCGGCGAGGAGGCCGGTGAGAAGGGTAGCGGCGCGCATGGAAGGAGTTTACGACAGTTATGTTGGATTCCGCCGTTACGAGAGCGTCCGACCGAGGGAATGTCTTCCTTGCCCCTATCTGCTCGTTCAGGCGCCACTTGCGGCGCGTTTCGGCCTCGTCGCGGCCCGTGGGTCTGCGCACGGCTTGCTGCTAGCGTCGTGAACGTGCCGCGCTCGCTTCACAACTCAAACGGTCACGCCGGTTCCTACGCCCTTCTGGCGACGCTGACACTGGGCGTGCTGTCGGCCTGTGTCGTCGACGACACACCCCGAGGCCTCGATGACCGGCCGCCGCTCGAAGACATGTTCTTCGACGAGCCCGTTTCGCTCTTCCCGCGGGATGTGGCCGCCGATGTCGACGCCGTACCCGGGACGCGCAGCTGCACCGCTCTGGAGGACGGCGAGAGCCTCGTGGCCGTGTCGCCTTCGGGCGAGGCCTGGCTATCACGAGCGGTGCCCGGGGGCGTCGCTCTGCGCGTGGTGGCACCGGCGGCGGAGCCGGTCAGTCTCGGCCGTCTGGCCGTCGAAGGACCGCTGGCCCAGGGGCGCGCATGGGAAGACGGGACCCTTGCCTTCATCGCCGAGGAGCGGCTCTATCGCTACGGCGGCGGTCTTCTCGAGCCCATCCGCTGGCCCGCGGGGCTTCCTGCACCGAGCGGCTTCTGCGGGGACCCGGGCCTCGACGGCGGCGATACCTTCGTCGCGGCGGGCACGCGGCTTTTTCAGCGAGACGAAGGGCAGTGGTTCGAGTGGGCGCTGCCGAGCGAGGGGACCTACGCGAGCTACGGCACGCTGGGGCTCTTCGCGGCCCCCGAGGGTGCCTGCCGAAGCCAGGAAGACGCGCTCTACGTGTCCAACGTGGACGGGCGCGTTTGGTTCGTGGCGCGCTGGAAGACCGAGCCCGTGGCGGCCCTCGACGGCGCCACGTCCCTCGCGCACGACCCGGCCTTCGGCGTGGCCGCGCTGGTCGGCGGCGAGCTACGCAGCGGAGGCACGCCGCTCATCCCGGAGATCGAGGCGACGCGCTTCGCGGAGGGTGCCCCGGAGGCGCTCGCCGCGTCTGACCGGACCGTTTACGTGCGCGTGGGAAGCACCCTCTACCGGGGCCGGGACGGAGCCTTCATGCGCGTCCAGGGGGCGACCGTCGCCGGCGAGCTCCGGGCCTACGCCGGAGGCGTAGTCTTCACGGACGCGGGCGAACTCTGCCACGCGCAGGTCGGTGCGCGTGTCACCATGCTTGGGCTTCGTCCCTTCGAGCGCCTCTTGGAGGGCAGCTTTCAGCTGCGGGTGACGAGCGACGGCCTCAGCGCACCGACCCTCGAGCTCGACGACGAGCCCCTCGCCCTGACGCCGGCGGACCTCGGCTTCGAGACCGCCGCCACGCCCACGGGCAGCCAGGGCTGGCACCGCCTACGGGTCCTCAGCGGGGCCGACGACCGGACCCTCCGGTACCTCGTGCGGCCGCCACCGGCGACCTGGGAGTCGGACATTCGAGAGCTCTCGGCGACCCATTGCTCGAGCAATCGCGCCTGCCACGCCTCGGACCGGAGCGACATGGAACGCCCGGACCTCAGCGACTGGGAGGGCTGGGTGATGAACGCTGACATCATCCGCACGCGGCTCGTCGAGACCGGCGACATGCCCCCCGCCGAGTCGCGGCAGCCCACCTGGGGCCCGGGTGTGCTGACGACGCTGCTCCGCTGGATCGACGGAGGCTTGCCCGAAGGGGGCGCGGAGGAGTAGCGCGCGGCGACGCGACGGCGCGGTAACCGACCCGTCCACCGGCGGGTACTACCCCGTCGAGCGTGCCGCTTCGCCGGTCTACCCCCTTCGTGTCCCGTTTCGCTGCCATTCTCGGACTCGGCCTCCTTGGCCTAACGGGCTCCCCGGCCGTGGCCGAGCCCGACGCCGAGGCTCCCTACGCCGCTGCGCCCGAGCCGGGCACGCGCCCGGTCCTGGGTTTCGAGGGCACCTGGGAGCTTCGCCGTCCCCGGAACGCCTGGCGCGCGCGGGAGCGAGCGATTCAGCGCGCCACGGCGGGGCTCGGGCTCTTCCTGCGCGAGCCCGCGCGACGGCAGCTTCGCGACAAGATCCCCGTGCACTACCGCGTCGTGCTCGGCACGACGCCCCAGGGATTTCACATGCGCGCCGGCGCCTACGACCTGACCCTCCCCTTGGACGGGGCGCCGCATCCGTGGGTCGACCCCTGGGGAGCGTCCTTCCGCGTGCGTCAATCCGTGCACGAGGGCGCGCTGGTGCAGCGTTTCGAAGCGCCCGGGCGCACCCTGACGCAGACCATTCGCGTTCACGACGACGGCGCGACGCTCACGGTGGTCGCACGGGCGAGGCGCCTCCCCCGGCCCGTCCGCTTCACGGCGCGCTACGGACGCCGCTGAGCCTCAATCGCAGTACTGGGTGCAATCCATGCGGCCCGTACGTGCGCAGGCCTCACCGCCGATGCTCGCCGCCCCGAAGGGCGCGTAGGCCGGGCTCTCGAGGTCGATGGTCCAGAGGTCCGTCGTGTCACCACAGTCGGTCTTTCCGAAGATGACGTAGGCCGTGGACCCGTCGTCGACCATGGCGTGCGCGTGGCGCCGCTCCGGGAGCGACACGTCCGCCGTCGCGAAGTTCGGCGGCAGGTCGCAGAGCATGCCCGTGCCCCCGGCGTCGATGACGTCACCCGCGGCGCTCGCGGTCCAGCTCGTCGTGGCGATGTCGAGGGACCAAAGGTCGTTCATGTTGCCGAGGGCCGTCGCGTCATGGCCGGCGACGAGCACGAGGCGCCCTTCCGACGCCGCGAGCGTGGCGCCGAAGCGCGTCGGCGGCGCGTCCGGCCCCCCGCCTCGCACGCGGCTCCAGCGATCGCTGGTGAGATCGAGGGCATACACGTCGTTGAGGTAGCGAATGAAGTCGATCTGCCCGCCGAAGACGTACATCGCGTCCCCGTCGACGGCCGCCGAGTGGTAGTAGCGCGAGGCCGGCGGCGTCCCGGCGAAGGGAATCTCGGACCAGCTGTTCGTCGCCAGGTCGAGGGCCCAGGTGCTCTGGTCCGGGTCCTCCATCAACGGGTTCCCGAGGTTTCCACCGAAGAGGATCATCCGGTCACGGGCGGCGTCGTAGACCATGGTCGCGTTGATGCGCGCCGGCGGCCGCGCACCCGGATTGGCGAGCTGGGTCCACTCGAGCGTGCTCAGGTCGAGGGCCCAGGTGGCGTCCTGGTTCACGCGGTCCTGGTTCCGGCCACCAAAGACGACGAGGCGGTCCCGGGATGCGTCGAGGGCGCCGACGGCGCGTCCGAGGGGCCCAGGTCCGCCGCCGCTGGTCTCGAGCGTCGACCAGCGCTCGCAGCTCAGGTCGTAGGCCAGCACCTCGTCCGTGGCGTTCGTGGGCGGCGTGCAGGAGGGCGGCGTGGGCGCGCCGCCGGTGTTGCCCCCGAAGACCACGATGCGCTGGCGTGGGGCGTCGAAGGCCGCGACGACCTCGCTCCGGCCCGAAGGCACGACCTCCGGCCCGCACTCCGGGGCCATGTCCAGCTCCGCGTCCATCACGAGGTCGGCCAGGTCCATGTCCGCGCCCGGGTCGTCGTCGCCGGAGCCGCAGGCCAGGGCACCCAGAAGGAGCATTGGCGCGACGCGGTGCACGGTCGTCTCGAGGCGTCGTGGGCGGAGAAAGCGCGATGTCATTCGAAGAGGAGTACCGCGCGATCGCGGGGACGTCACGGCCGGTCCGTGAGCAGCTTCGCTTGCGCGCCGGCCACGCTGGACCAAGTTCCGCCGCCGTGGGCGAAATGTACGTGAACCGCAGCGCCATGAGGGCCATCACCCGGGCCGCGGCGCAGAGCGTGAGCCCGCGCCGCGTGCTCACCTGGGGCAGCTTCGGCGCGGCCTGGTTCGGGCTCCGGGCCGTGCTCAAGGCCGGCCGCGCCGCCGACGAGGTGCTCTTCCCCGAGTGGAAGGACCAGCCCGTTCGCCAGCCGGTCTTCCTCTTCGCCAACGGGCGAAGCGGCACGACCATGCTCCACCGGCTCATGAGCCTCGACGAAGCGAACTTCGCGGGCTTCAAGCTCTACCAGTCCATCTTCAGCGCCGTCGCCTACCAGCGCTTCTTCCAGGCCTGGGACCAGAGCCCCTTCGCGCCCGTGGGCCGCGCCGGCGTGGGCCTCATCAACCGCGCCTTCTTCAACGGCTGGCAGGGCATTCACGAGCTCGGCATCGACAAGGAAGAGGAGGACGAAGCCCTCTTCGCCTTCGCGCTCAACAGCTCCGCGGTGTCGCTCCTGAACCCCTACATGGAGGACTACGAGGACATCGGCTGGCTCGATGGGCAGCCGGCCGAGGACCGGCGCCGCTTCATGGACTTCTACGAGGCGACGCTCAAAAAGCACCTCTACGCCGCCGGTCCGGAGAAGCGCTTCCTCAACAAGAACGTCTTCTTCGCGCCGCGCATCAAGACCATGCGCGAGCGCTTCCCGGACGCGCGCTTCATCTACCTCGTGCGCCATCCCTACGAGGCCCTGCCGAGCTGGCTGAACATGTTCTACGAGAAGTGGGTCAGCCACTCCCCGGAGCTGCCGCACGATTCACCGCAGGCGAAGACGCTCGCGCAGATGAGCTTCGCCTTCTACCGCTACGTGCTCGAGGTCCGGCAGCAAATCCCCGAGGAGCAGCTCCGCTTCGTGCGCTACGCGGACCTGGTCCGGGACCCGAAGAGCGTCGTCGAGGACGTCTACGAGTGGCTCGGCCTCGAGCTCACGCCGAGCTACCGCGCCGTGCTCGAGAAGGCGACCAGCAAGCAGCGCGCCTACAAGAGCAAGCATCGCTACTCCCTCGCCCAGTTCGGGCTGAGCGAGGAGGCCATCTACGACGAGCTCGAGGACGTCTTCGAGGCGTTCGGCTTCGAGCGCTGAGACCTGGCGTAACGGCGAGGCCGCAGGCACGTCCTGCGCTTGATGCCCGTCACCTTCCGACCCGTGACCTTTCCCGGCGCCCACGGCCACGAGCTTGCGGCGCGCTACCACGAGCCCGCGGGCCCGCTTCGCGGCGCGGCGCTCTTCGCGCATTGCTTCACGTGCAGCAAAGACGTGAGGGCCGCGCGCAACATGGCCGGGGCCCTCGCGGCCCATGGCATCGCGACGCTGCGCTTCGACTTCACGGGCCTCGGCGAGAGCGACGGCGACTTCGCCGACACCACCTTCTCGTCGAACACCGGCGACCTGCTCGCCGCCGCGGCCTTCATGCGAGAGGAGCTCGGCGCGCCGCCGACGCTGCTCATCGGCCATAGCCTCGGTGGGGCCGCGGTGCTGGCGGCGGCGGACCGGGTCCCGGAGGCCAAGGTGGTGGTGACCATCGGCGCGCCTGCGGACCCGGCGCACGTGACGCACACCTTTGCGGAGAGCACGGACGAGATCGCGGCGCGGGGCGAAGCGGTGGTGCAGCTCGCCGGCCGGCCCTTCCGCATCAAGCGGGACTTCCTCGAGGACCTCGCGCAACACGGCAACGCCGACAAGATCGGGTCCCTGGGCCGTGCGCTGCTCATCTTCCATTCGCCCACGGACGATGTGGTCGGCATCGACAACGCCCGGCAGATCTACGAGGCCGCGCGGCATCCGAAGAGCTTCGTGAGCCTCGACGGCGCGGACCATCTTCTCAGCCGCGAGAGCGACGCGGACTACGTGGCGGCCGTCATCGCCGCCTGGGGCACGCGCTACCTGCCGGCGAAGGGCGCGCCGGAGGTCCCCCGGGGCACGGTGGTCGCGAACGGGAGCCGGGGCTTCCAGACGCACCTGAGCACGGGCCCCCACGAGCTCGTGGCCGACGAGCCCCGGAGCTACGGCGGCGGCGACACGGGCATGACGCCCTACGATCTGCTGAGCGCGAGCCTCGGCGCCTGCACGGCCATGACGCTCCGCATGTATGCGGACCGGAAGCAGTGGCAACTCGAGAACGTGAAGGTGAGCCTCCAGCACAGCCGCGTGCACGCCACGGACTGCGACGACTGCGTGCGCACCGAGGGGCGCGTGGACCAGTTCACGCTCGAGCTGGAGCTCGAGGGCGACCTCGACGACGAGCAGCGCGCTCGCCTCCTCGAGATCAGCCACCGCTGCCCCGTGCACCGCACGCTCACGAACGAGATCAAGGTCCGCACGGAGCTCGTCCGCTGAGCGGATCGCGTATGCTCGCCGCCATGGCGACGGTGGAAGAATTCGAAGCGGCGAAGCAGCAGGTCGAGGGGCTCTCGAAGCGCCCGAGCAACGACGACCTCTTGACCCTCTACGGCCTCTACAAGCAAGCCACGGCCGGGGACGTGACCGGGAAAAAGCCCGGGCGCCTCGACATCAAAGGCCGCGCCAAGTTCGAAGCCTGGGAGCGCCGCCGCGGGCTCTCGGCCGAGGACGCGCGGAGCGAGTACGTGGCGCTGGCCAGCCGCCTCGCCGGCTGAGCCCGCGCGGCGAGGCGCCCGCCGGTCCCGGGTAGAACGCCAGACACTGGAAGAACGCCGCCTCGCACGCCGAGCGTGGCAGGCTCCCGGCCATGGAGCTCGTTCCCGGCGCCTCGGCGCGTCTTCTCGCCTACCTGGAGCGCCTCGAGGCGCAGCGTGACCCGGCGTGTTCCGATATGGACCGGCTCGTGGACGCGCTCGCCGAGCGGGGCCTCGAGCCGGAAGCTTGGGAGGGCCTGGTCGCCCTCGACGGCGCCCTCGGGGGCCTCTCCCTCGCCGGGGGCCGGCTCCGCCTCGGCCCCGCCTGGCCCCTGCTGGCACCGGGCGAATGGGCCGGGCGAGGCGTGAAGGGCGACGCCTGGCCCGCGCTCGAGCGCGAGGGCCACGTGCTCTGGCTCGCGGGCGCCACGCCCGCAGCGCATGCGGACTACGTGGCCGGGCCGGACGGCTCCCTCTCGCTCCTCGACCGGGACGACGGGGAGCTGAGCATGCTGGCGAGCAGCGGTCTGCTGCTCCTCGAGAAGAACGCGCTCCTGAGCGAGGCCACGCGCGCGCTCGCCGAGGCCGCGACGCTCGTGCTCGGCGCCTCGCTGAGCGAGGCCTGGCTCGAGGGCCAGGGCTTGGCCCTCGTGGCCGAGGCCAGCGACGCGGTCAGCGCCTTCTACGCCGACGACCGGGCGCTCGTGCGCATCTCCATGGTGGACGACGCCCCGGAGACCACGGCCATCGCCGCTACGCCCGAGCTCCTCGTCGCGCTGGCCCAGGAGGCGCCGGACGCGGCGCTCGCGCTCGACGGAGAGGGGCCGCGCTTCGACGCCACGGCCGACGCCCTCGAGGCCACGGGCCGGCTCCCCTGAAGCGGGGGAGAACGGGCGCCTCAACGCCACGCGGTGGAATCCGCACGTGGAAGTCGCCGCCGCGGTGGAAATCCCGCCGCGGTGGAAATCCCGCCGCGGTGGAAACCCCGCCGCGGTGGAAATCCCCGCCGCGATCGCGTAGCCCTCCGCGCCTGTCCGTTTCACTCTCCCTCGAGAGGTCTCCATGCGCTCTTTCGTTCCTGCCCTCGTGCTCGCCCTCGGCCTCTCGGCCTGCGGCGGCGCGCTTGCCAACCGCTTCAACATCCGTATCGAGGACGACCGCGTCGCCTTCGACGAGCACATCCTCTTCGCAACCGATAGCGACGAGATCCTCGCCGCCTCGGCGGAGCTTCTCGACGCGCTCGCTGCCGCGCTGGTGGAGCACGAGGAGATCGCGACGCTTCGCGTCGACGGGCACACGGACTCGACGGGAGACGACGCCCACAACCTCGACCTCAGCGAGCGTCGCGCGGCGTCCGTGGTGTCCGCGCTCCGCGCCCGGGGCGTCTCCCAGGACCTCCAAAGCCGGGGCCTCGGCGAGACGCAGCCGCTCTGCACGGACGAGTCCGCCGCCTGCCACGCCCGCAACCGGCGCGTGGAGCTCGTGATCCTGGCCCGGCGCCGGTAGCACCCACGGTCCAGATATTTCGCCTCGAACCGTTCCTGTCGTCGTGCTGATCAAAGCTCAGGGACTGCTGAACGCCGCCGCGTGGGTGCAAAGGCATCACGGCGAGGACGTGCTGGAGCAGATCCTCGGGCTGGGCTCGCCCGCGCTCCGGGAACGCGCGCAGACGGCCATCGCCATCGAGTGGCACGAGGCCGGCGAGTTCGAGGAGTTTCTGGGCCTCGCCGAGCGCGCGATCGGAGGGCCGGAAGGCTCCGTGGCGCGCGCGTTGGGCGCCGCCGGCGCGGAGGCCAACATGAGCGGCTTCATGCGCCGCGCGGCCTTCTACATCGCGCGGCCGGCCTATGCGCTGAAGCGCGTGGCCTCGGCCTGGGGCCAGTTCAACGACGAGGGGTCCATGGTGCTCGGGGACTTCAGCACTCAGCACGCGACGGTCGAAGTCCGCGACGTCGAGCCGCCGGGGCCGCTCTTTTGCGAGGCCCTTTCCGGCTGGTGCGAGGTGCTGGCCCGGCGCGTCGGCGCGACGGGGCCGAAGGTGCGCCATAGCCAGTGCCGGCTTCGCGGCGACGCGCTCTGCGCTTGGAAGGTCACCTTCGAGAGCATGCCCGGCCTCGACAAGGCGTCCTGAGCGCAGCTGGCCCTGAGTAAGAGACAGGCCCCGAGCGAGCGCGCGGCGCTAGACCCAAAACAAGCGCTTCCGGAAGGAAGTGCTTGTTTTGCAGGGCTAGCCGCGCCGAAGGCGCGCGTTTTCGGGTGAAGCCGCTCGGATTCACTCCGAGCGGCGAGGGTCCTTGGCGAAAGGACCCTGGGGGAAAGACAGGCCCAGAGCGAGCGCGCGGCGCTGGGCCTCGCCTAGACGAGGGGCAGCGAGCGGCGGCGCTCGCCGGTGAGCCGATAGATGGCGTTGGCCAAGGCTGCGCCGAGGGGCCCCAGCGGAGGCTCGCCCACGGGCCCAGGCTCGCCGGTGCCGTCGATGAGCTCCACCTCGACGCGCCGCGGCGCATCGCGGAGCAGGGCCATGCGGTAGGGCCCGTAGATGACGGGCCGCAGCGAACCCCCGCGGACCTCCATGCGCTCATAGAGCGACGCGCTGATGCCCATGCAGACCGCGCCCTCGCACTGGGCGCGGACCTGATCGGGGTTCACGGCAAAGCCCGGATCCATGGCGAGAAAGACGTCATGCACCTTGGGTTGCCCGTCCACCATCGAGAGATCGACGACGGCCGCCGCGGGCGTGCCGCCGTCCGTCGAGCAGGCGAAGCCCATGGCCCGGCCGGCCCGCGCCTCGTCCCGGTAACCGGCCTTGTCCACGGCGGCTTCGATGACCCGCTTCAACCGCTGGCCGGCGGGGTCGTCCGCGAGGTGCGCGAGGCGAAACGCCACCGGGTCCTGGCCGGCCTTCTCCGCCAGCTCGTCCATGAAGCTCTCGATGGCGAAGGTGTTCGCCAGAAGTCCGAGGCTTCGCCACCAGCTCGTCGCGAAGGGGAGCTTCACGTGCCAGCTCACGGCTTCGTGGTGCGGGATGCGGCCGTACTGGATGAAGCCGCCGCGAAAGGCGCCGACGTCCGTGCCGAGCACCTGGTTCATGGCGTCAGGAAGAATCGCCGAGCCGTAGGCCACGTCGCCGCTCGAAAACTCGTGCTTCATCGCCTGGATGCGGCCATCGGACGCAAGCCGGGCCTGCATGATGTGGTGCGTCGGCGGCCGGAAGGTGTCGTGCTGAAACTCCTCCTTCCGCGTGAAGAAGCACTTCACGGGCTTGCCCGCGGCGCGGGAAAGGATCGCGGCCTGGATGGCGTTCGGCGTGTGGAGCCGGCGGCCGAAGCCCCCGCCGAGGTAGGTCGGGACGAGGTTCACGGCCTCGGGCTCCAGACCGAGACGCTCCGCGACCTCGTCGCGCGTCACGCCCGGGACCTGCGTCGACATGGTCACGGTGGCGCCCCGCTCCTCGACGTGCGCGAGGGCGCCGTTGGGCTCGAGCTGCGCGTGCGCGCCGATGGGGCTCGTGAACTCCGCGCGGACGACGTCGCCGCCCTCGAGGGCGCCCTTCGCGTCGCCCTCGCGCTGGATGACCATGGGCGTGCCTTCGCCGACGCGGATCATCGCCTCGATGTCGGCGCTCTCCCAATCGCGCTCCGTGCGCCACTCGGCGGTGATGGCGCGCTTCGCGGCCTCGGCCTGCATGCGCGTCTCGGCGACGACGCCGACGAAGTCGTCTTCCCGGACGACCTTCACCACGCCGGGCATTCCCTCGGCCGCGCTCGTGTCGGCGCTCACGAGCGTGGCGCCGATGCGCTCCGAGCGGACGATGGATCCATGCAGCATGCCTTCGGCGCTGGCGTCCATGCCGAAGATGGGCTCGCCGAAGACCTTGGCCTGCAGATCCACGCGCGGGATGGGCTTGCCGATGAAGCGGCAATCCGAGATGGGCTTCAGCGGCGGCGTCTCAGCGAGCTCCCACGCGCCCCGAGCGCTGAGGCTGGCGGCAAGCTCGCCGTAGGTCTTCGAGACGCCCGACTGAGCGTACGAGACCACGCCGTTGACCACGGCCTCGATGGAGTCGGGGGCGGCGCCAGAGTTGATCAGGGGAGCCGTCCGCGCGGCCTCGGCTACGAGCGTGGCCCTCAGCGTCGCCGCCAGCGTCCGCAGCGGCATCCAGAGCCCGGCCACTGACAGGCTGCCCCCCGTGGACATGCCGTCGACGACGCCGGTCGCCGTGGCCGCGTGCACGACCTCGACGCGATCGAGTTCCACCTCGAGCTCGTCCGCGGCCATCTGCGCGAAGCTCGTGAAGCTCCCCTGGCCCATCTCGACCTTCGGGCTGAAGAGGCGGATGCGTTCGTCTTCGGTGATCTCGAACCACATCGTCGGGTCCGAGGCGTCCCCCAGGTACGACGGCTCGACCGTGTCCATCAGCGCGTAGATCTCGCGGCGGATCGAGTTCCGGCCGAGGTAGCCCACGCCGAGCATCACGCCGGTGCCGCCAGCGAGGCTTCGCAGGATGAAGCCGCGGCGCGAGAGCTTCCTTTTCGCCGGCTTCGCGTCGGGCGCCCGGTCGGCGGTCGCGTCACTCATGGGCGGCCTCCGCGGCGGGCGCGGGGTACGCCGCACCGGGGACGGCACCGGCATCCGCGTCCGCGGGCTCGGCGGGCGCCGCAGCGCGGGTGAGTTCCGCAGCCCGGTGAATGGCCTTGCGCATGCGCACGTAGGTGCCGCAGCGGCACACGTTGACGATGTTGCGGTCGATGTCGTCGTCCGTCGGCGACGCGTTCTTCGCGAGCAGCGCCGCCGTGGCCATGATGAAGCCCGGCTGGCAGTAGCCGCACTGGGGCACGATCTCCTCGATCCAGGCTTGCTGCACCGGGTGCGGCGCCTCCGGTGTGCCGAGGCCCTCGAGCGTCGTCACCACCCGCCCCTCGAGGTAGCGCGCGGGAAAGGAACACGAGCGCACGGCGTCACCGTCCACGTGCACCGTGCACGCGCCGCAGGCGGCGCGGCCGCAGCCGAACTTGGTGCCCTTGAGGTCGAGCTCGTCGCGGAGCACCCAGAGCAGCGGCTGGTCGCCGTCGGTCTCCAGGGTCCGCGACTCGCCGTTGAGCGTGAAGTTGATTCTCACGGGGTCTCTCCGGAATCTTCGGGGGCAGGAGCGGAGTCGTCCGAGCGCGGCGTCTCCG
>JBCCAW010000041.1:0-18411 GCA_039814655.1 Myxococcota bacterium
CAAAGTCAACGACGGCACCGCGCAGTACTCGCACCTGGCGCGCACGCTGTCGACGCTCGCCTTCGGAAGCTACGACGACGGCAGTGCCTTCAGCTCCTCTTCTGATGATGAAGCCGTCGTCTCGGATGTTCCTCAGCAGCAGAGAAAGACGCCGCGCGTCGTGCCGGGGCTGCGGATGCGCGGCGCGTCTGGGCAGGCGGCGCCGCCGGCCCTCGCTCCGGCGCCGCTGCCCGTGGGCATGGCCCCGCCGGCGGGTGCGCCGCCCGCGCCGCCGGCGACGGAGCCGAGCCCCATGAGCGCCACGCGGATGGCCCGCAATGAAGGCATGGGGAGCGCGACGCGCGCGTCGTCGTCCTCCCGGGCCGAGCGCGGGAACCTGGTGGTGAACTCCATGCCCCTCGCCGAGGTCTTCGTCGACGGGCGCCGGCGCGGCCGCACGCCCATGCCGCGCCTCACGCTGCCCGCGGGGCGGCACACCGTCGAGCTCCGCACGAGCGACGGCCGCCGGCACAGCGAGACCGTGGACCTCGAGGCCGGGACCACGGCGCGCGTCATTCACCGGTTCTGACCCGCCGGCGCTCGCCTCCTTTCCGTGCGCCCAGCGCGCTACGTTTCGTTGGGCTCGCGGGCTCCGGGCCCGGGCTCGTCACGCGTGCCCACCATCCCCACCTTGAGCCGCTTCATGACGGCCTCGCGCTGCCGCTCCTTGTAGGCCGCGTGGCTCGCTTCGCCTCGCTCGTTGCGGCGGTCCGTCTCCTGGTCGAGCACCTGGAACTCCGTCTGCACGAAGATCACGCGCCCGAGGGCCCAGGCCGCGGGCGGCGCCGAGGTGAGCAGCGACTCGGGGAGGCGAACGGGCATCTCCACGACGAAGTGCACCACGCGAAAGCTCTCGGCGGTGAAGACGTTGTCGACGAGCACCTTGCCTTCGTCCTCGCCAGCCTCGCCGCCTTCGACGCTCAGGCTGAGCTGAAGCTCCGGCATCAAGCCGCGAAGGTGCGGGCTCCGCTCACAGTGCTGCCGGAAGGGGATGAGCGTGTTCGTGCTCTCCCTCGGGACGACGTAGCTGAAGGGGAAGACCTCCCGGGTCAGCAGGTTCAGCACCGGAAAGACGTCGTCCTTGCTCTCGGTCACGATGCGGAAGCGCAGCTTGTCGTAGATGTTCGCGGCGCTGACCTCCTGCTTCGACAGCAGCTTCGTGTAGAGCGAGTCCTTGTTCTTCCGGCCGCCGATGAACTCGACGATGGGGTAGCGGTGCCGCAGGGCGCTGCCGACCACGCGGTAGACCTTCTGCTCGACAAGGTGAAAGACCTCTTCGTCGGACGTCGGCAGCATGAAGAGCAGCTCCCGGGCCTCGAGGTGATGGATGATGTGCATCACCTTCAAGATCGCGCAGGCGCAGAGCTGCCGATGCCCTTTGCCCGAGGCGAGCTCGATGAGCCCGGCGACGTCGCTCTCGGCCACGGGCCGCGGAATGGGGAAGTCGAACTTGCGCCGCAGGTAGCTCATGGCCGAGCTCTTGACGGCTTCGCAACGCGCGCGATCCCCGGGATCCTCGAGGTCCAGCTCGTGGGACCGGAGAAAGCGCGTGACCTCCTCCGGGCCCCGGTAGTTCAGCCGGTGCCAATCGATGACCGAGCCCCCACGGAGCAGCAGGCGAATGCCCTCGAGCTCGGCCAGCGTCAGCCGCGCCAGCGCCTCGAATTGCTCGGGTCGGTCCGCGCTCACCGCGCTGACGCTAGCAGGTCAGCGCCGGGTGCTCGGCACCGCGGATGCTTCCGAGGTCGAGGCGTCCGCCCGAGAGCGCGTCGCCTCGGCGCGGCCGAGGCGGAGCGTGCCCATGAAGATGCCGAAGGTCACGCCGAGCACCACGAGGTTGCCGAGCACGGCGCCCTGGCAGCCAGCCAGCAGGAGGAGAAGCAGGGGCAGTAGCGTGCGCATCGGAGTGTTCGGGGCAGGGACCGGAGAAGCGGAGCCCATGCTGGGCCCCGGCGCGCCGGCGGGCCAGTTTCTAACAGAACGGCCCGGAGGGAGCCAGCCTTTCCCCCCGGCGGCCCAACGGCCCCCAAACGAGGACGCCCGCGGAGCCTCGCCCAGCCTGCTAGGCTCTCGTCCTTCGATGACCGACTCGCTCTTTCCGGCGGACCCCACGCCGACGCTGCCGCTCCTCCCGCTCCGCAACTCGGTGCTCTTCCCCGCCTCCGTGGTCCCGGTGAACGTGGGTCGCCCGCGTTCCGTACGGCTCGTCGAAGAGGTGGTCGGTGAGGGCGCGCCGCGGCCGCTCATCAGCGTGGTCGCCCAGAAGAAGCCCGAGACCGAGGACCCGACCTTTCAGGACGTGCATACCTTCGGGACCATCGCGCGCATCCTGAAGGTCATCCGCCTGAGCTCCGGCAACTACTCGGTGGTGCTCCAGGGCGTCTCGCGCATGCGCGTGATCGAGCCGCTCGGGCGGCATCCGTGCATGAAGGCGCGCATCGAGCGCATCCACGAAGCCCCGCTGAGCGACGTCGAGCTCGACGCCCTCGCGGCGCACCTTCGCGAGCGGGCCCGGGAGCTCGCCGCGCACCTGCCCAACCAGCCCCGGGACGCGAGCGCCATCCTGGAGAACGTGGGCGAGCCCGGCGCCCTCGCGGACCTGGTCGCCTCGAACCTCCCCGTCGGCAACGGGGCCAAACAGGACGTGCTGGAGACCCTCGAGCTCCGCTCGCGGCTCCGGAAGGTGCTCGACCTGGTGAACCGCCAGGGCGAGGTCTACCGGGTCAAGAAGGAGATCTCGACCATGGTCCAGGAGGAGATGTCGCGCTCCCAGCGCGAGTATCTCCTCCGGCAGCAGCTCCGGCAGATCAAGCGCGAGCTCGGCGAGCCCGAGGACGACGAGGACGAGATCGAGGCGCTGCGCGAGAAGGTGGTGCTCGGCGACCTCCCCGCCGAGGCGGAGCGCGCCGCCAAGAAGCAGCTGGGGCGCATGCGCACCATGAACGCCGCGTCGAGCGAGTTTCACGTGGCCCGCACCTACGTGGAGTGGCTCACGGAGATCCCCTGGAACAAGACCTCGGCGGACCGCCTCGACGTGCCCGAGGCGCGGCGCGTGCTCGACGAGGACCACCACGGACTCGACAAGCCGAAGAAGCGCATTCTCGAGTACATCGCCGTTCGGAAGCTCCGGCATTCGGTGCGCGGCCCCATCCTGTGTTTCGTGGGTCCGCCGGGCGTCGGCAAGACCTCGCTGGCCCGCTCCATCGCCCGAGCCACCGGGCGCAGCTTCGTTCGCGTGGCCCTCGGAGGCGTGCAGGACGAGGCGGAGATTCGCGGGCATCGGCGCACCTACGTGGGCGCCTTCCCCGGCCGCATCGTCAGCGCGCTGAAGAAGGCCGGCAGCCGCAACCCGGTGGTGCTCCTCGACGAGGTGGACAAGCTCGGCGCAGACCATCGCGGAGACCCCGCGAGCGCGCTCCTCGAGGTGCTGGACCCGGAGCAGAACCACACCTTCGGCGACCACTACATCGAGGTCCCCGTGGACCTCTCGAGCTGCATGTTCATCGCGACGGCCAACCGGAAGGACACCATCCCCGGACCGCTCCTCGACCGCATGGAGGTCATCGACCTGCCCGGCTACACGCAGGAGGAGAAGCGCTCCATCGCCCGGGGCTTCCTCGTGCCGCGGCAGCTCGAAGAGCACGGGCTCACGGTGGAGCGCCTCGACCTCACGGACCCGGCCGTGGACCGGCTCATCGACGAGTACACGCGCGAGGCCGGCGTGCGGCGCCTGGAGCAGCAGGTCGCGGCGCTCTGCCGAAGCGTGGCCGTGCGCCTGGCCCATGGCGAGGACGTCACGCAGGTCGGCACGCCCGCGTGGGTCGAGGAAGTGCTCGGCGCGCCGCGCTACCGCCGCGAGCCCCTCGAGCGGAAGGCGCAGGCCGGCGTCTCGACGGGTCTCGCCTGGACCCCGGCCGGCGGCGACGTGCTGCACGTGGAGGCCCGGCGCATGCCCGGCAGCGGCAAGCTCGTGATGACCGGCCGCATGGGCGACGTGATGAAGGAGTCCGTGCACGCGGCCTTCACCTACCTGCGCGCGCGCGCCGGGGACTTCGGGCTGCCGGAGGACTTCCTCGAGGAGATCGACGTGCACGTGCATCTCCCGGATGGCGCGGTCCCGAAGGACGGTGCCTCGGCGGGCTTGCCCATCCTGACGGCCATGGCCTCCACCTTCACGCGGCTCCGCGTGCGCCCGGACGTCGCGACGAGCGGCGAGATCACGCTCCGCGGGAGCATGCTCCGCGTCACGGGCATCAAGGAGCGCTGCCTCGCCGCGCACCGCAACGGCATTCGCATCGTCGTGCTCCCGAAGCGCAACGAGCCGGACCTGGACGACGTGCCTCGGGAGATCCTCGACGACCTGAAGGTGCATCTGGTCTCGCGCATCGAGGATGCGCTCCCGCTCCTCCTCGAGGGAGACCCGCTGGCGCCGGCAACGGCCGCGGTCTGACCTTCACTCGGGCATGAACCCTCTGCGTCGCCTCGCCGCGCTCCTTCCGCTGAGGAGCGAACGGGTCGCGCTCATGGCGAGCCTCGTCATGGGTCTCGCCCTCGCGAGCTCGCGGCTCCTCGGCGTTCACGGCGCGGAGTCGGCGCTCGCCCTCGGGCTCGTGCTTCCGCCCTTCGCCGGGGCCGCGGGGGCCGCGGCCTTCGCCCGCCGGGAGCGCGCCGCCGAGGGTCTCCAGGGCGCAGCGCGCGCGGCGGTCCTGACCTGGCTCCCGGCGGTCGTGCTTCTCGCGCTGAACCAGCTCCGCGTGCGCCAGTGCACGCCGGGCACGGGCTTCGCGTTCATGGTGCTCGGGCCCGGCTTCGGCGTGCTCCTCGCGGCCTTCGTCGGCGCCTTTTTCGCCGCCGCCCTGCCCCGCAAGCGTCTCGCCCTGGTGCTCGGCGCCCTCGCTCCCTTCGCCGGCCTCGCCACGGCGCTCCATGACTTTTGGGCCACGCCGGCCATCTTCGTCTTCCAGCACTTCGCCGGGTGGTTTCCCGGCACGCTCTACGACGAGGGGCTCGCCATCCCAGGCACGCTGCTGACCTTTCGCGGCATCACGCTGCTCTACGGCGTCGCGGCGGCGGCGGGCGCGGCGGCGCTGCGTGGAGGGCGCCCGGGCTGGGGGGCGCTGGCGATGCTTTGTGTCGCCTTGGCGGGTCGCCTCGATGCCTCTGGGCCCGAGCTCGGGCACGCCAGCAGCGTGGGCGCCATCGACGAGGCCCTCGGGCGCGTGGAGCGCGGCGACGAGTGCGTGGTGCACCTTCCGCGGGAGCTCCGGCCGGACCAGCGGGCGCGGCTCGTGGAGGACTGCGACTTTCGCGTGCGGCGCGCCGAGGCCCTGCTCGGCGTGGACCAGCGGGAGCCCGTGCACGCGTTCTTTTACCGCTCCCCGGAGGAGAAGCGCCGCTGGATGGGGGCCGCGACGACCTACATCGCCAAGCCCTGGCGCGGCGAGGTGCACCTGCAGCTTCGCGGCTGGCCGCACCCGGTGCTCGCGCACGAGATCGTGCACGTGGTCGCCGGAGAGGCGGCGCACGGGCCCTTCCGCGTGGCCGGCGGCTGGTGGCCCAACCCGGGCTTCGTCGAGGGCATCGCCGTGGCCATCGAGTGGCCGGAGCGCGACGGCATGAACCCGCACCAGCAGGCGCGCACGCTCCTCGAGAGCGAGCGCCTGCCGCCGCTCCGGCGCCTGCTCTCGCTCGGCTTTCTCGGCGAGAGCTCGCGCGTGGCCTACGCGAGCGCCGGCTCCTTCGTACGCTGGCTCGGCGACACGCGGGGCTGGGAGGCCGTCCGCCAGGCGCACGACGACGGCGACGTGCGCGGGGCGGGCCTGGAGCTCTCCGCGCTCGAGAGCGAGTGGCGGGCCTTCGTCGCCGAGGTGCCGCTCCCGCCGGGAGCACGGGAGCTGGCGGAGCTCCGCTTTCACCGGCCATCGATCTTCGCGCGCACCTGCCCTCACCTCGTGGCGCGGCTCCGCGGCGCGCTCCAGGGCGACCTTCGCGCCGGCGACGACACCGCAGCGCTCGCGACCTGCGAGGAGATTCTCGCCATCGAGCCCGCAGACCTCTTCGCGCTGCGCACGGAGGTCGCCGCGCTTGCCCGGGCCGGACGGCTCGACGCGGCGGAGGCGAAGCTCGAGGCGCTCACCGCCGGGGCGCCGCTGGCGCTCGTGACCCAGGCCCGCGAGGCCGTGGCCGACGCGCTCTGGGTGGCCGGCCGCTACGACGACGCCCGCGCCCGCTACGAGGCGCTCCTCGCCGAGCCGCAAACGGAAGACGCCGCGCGAAACCGGGAGGTGAAGGTGCTCGGCACCCGGGACCCGGACGCCGGCGACGCGATCCGCGACCTGCTCGTCGGGCCCGGCGGGCGGCAGGAGGGCGCGCCGCTGCCGCTCCATCACGCCTGGCGCATCGCCGAAGCCCGGCCCGACGGCCTCGGCCCTTATCTGCTGGCGCGCCAGCTCTGGGTCGCCGGCCGCCTCGACCTGGCGCGCTCCGAGCTCGCCGAGGCCCAACGCCGGGGCCTCCCGAGCGAGCGGCTCCGCCGGGAGGCCCTTCGCCTCGCTGGCGTGCTCTCCTTCGCGGCGGGCGACTACGCCGCGAGCCGCGCCAGCTTCGAGGCGGCGCGCGAGGACCCGGCGCTTCGCCGGCAAGCCGAGGAGTGGCTCGCGCGCCTCGACGACGCGAGGTTCGGAGACGCCTCCGCCGGCGACGACGGCGCTGGGGACGACGGCGCTGGGGACGACGGCGCCACGCAAAACGGCCCACCGCAGGGCGATGGGCCGTGAAGCAGGGCGCGGCGCGGCTCAGCTGCCGCCGAGGCTGCGCGTCTTGTTCACGATGAAGCGCATGTTCTTGAACTCGCTCTGGCCGAGCGTGTAGACGACCTCCGCGAGTGTACGGAAGGGCGTGCGCGCATCGGCGATGATCTGCACGTTGCCGTCGAAAGGCCGCCGCGTGTTCTGCGCGGCGATGAGCTTCTTGAGCTCCGCGACGCGCTGCATCTCTCGGAAGAGCGGCGTGATGAGGAAGCCGTTGCCGCCGCCCTGCTTGCTGCTCGGGTCGACGACGCCGTTGCGCAGCTCGAGCACCTGCTCGCCATCGACGAGGATGGCGTTCCGGCTGATCTGCACCGGCGTGTTCTCCGAGAGCTCGACGGTGGACGTCGAGTAGGGGATGCGGAGCTCTTCGTTCTGCGTGATCGACGCCGCGGACGACGAGGCGAACTGCATGACCATGAAGACGAGGAGAATCGTCATCATGTCCATCATCGGGTAGATGTTCAGCCCGTGATGCTCCGGGTGCGGCATCCGCTTTTTCTTCTTGCGGATGATGCGTCGGACGTCGGCAGCGGTGGCCTTTTCCTGCTCGGCCATGTCAGCGAACTCCTGCGGAAAGGAGCACCTCGTCGAAGAGGGTCTCGCCTTCGTCGTCTTCCCGCACGGCGTCCATGGCCTGGACGAGGAAGCGGTACTCGATGAGCGGGTCCGCGCTCACGGTGATCTTGGTCTCGTCGGGGAACTCGGACTTCACGCGCGACGCGCAGGTGCGCAGCGCGGGCAGGTCGTAGGCGCTGCCGGTGCGGGGCACGGTCACGACGGAGCCGCTGGCCGTGTCTTGGCAGCCCGGGGCGAGCTTGCCGCCCGAGCCCGCCAGGATGAAGCCGTTCTCCACCACCGTGAGGTTGAGGTTCAGCGGCTTCTCGTCGTTCTGCGGGCGGCTGCCCACGCCGCCGCGGCTGTAGCTCGGGAGCGACGCCTCGACCTGCGCGTAGAAGGCCACCGAGCTGATGGACATCAGCAGGAACATGATGAGGTTCACGACGATGTCCAAGAAGGGGACGATGTTCAGCTCATCGTTCGTCTCATCGGGCCCAGGCTCGTGATACGTCGTGTGCTTCTTGATGTAGGCGCGCTGCGCCGCCGTGAACTTCTTGGGCATGATCGCCCCTGCCTCAGCCCTTCGGACGCAGCGTGAGCAGGTTTTCGAGCTTCTGGACGGCCATCTCGACCTCTTGCTTCTGCTTCTTGGCCATGCTGCTCAGGACGAGGTGGAAGCTCATGCACACCACCGCGATGAAGAGGCCGAGGAAGGTGTTCCACATGGCCTCGGAGATGCCCGCGGAGAGCATCGCGCTCTTCTGCGCCGGGTCGTCGATGGTCCCGACGGCCGCGAAGGCCTTGATGAGCCCGCGAATGGTCCCGAGGAGGCCGATGAGCGTCGCCAGGTTGGCGAGCGTCCAGAGCCACGGGATGCGCTTCTCGATCTTCGGAATCTCTTCCGAGGCCTTCTCGTCGAGGTTCGCGACGATGGCGTCCTCGCCCCGGTTCACCTGCGTGAGCCCGGCCTTGATGATCTGAAGCAGCGGCAGCGGGGCTGCCTCCGTCAGTTTAATCGCGCGGTCGATGTTACCCGCCTGCACGAGCTTCCGAATCTGCGCCATGAACTCCGCCGTGTTCACCCGGTACTTCGTCAAAATGAAGACGAAGCGCTCGGCGACCACCGCTAGCGAAAACGCCAGCACCGCGATGTTGATGAAGGAGAACGGGGCACCTTCGACCAGTGCGTGCCAGATTTCTTCCATCTGAAGAGCTCCCTAACCTTCCAAGCCTTTCGAGTACGTCGTGTACTCTCACCGCACTCGCGGCCTCGTGCCAGGTCCTCGACCCGGGACGACACCTCACGAGCGTGCGCCTTTCGTGCGCTCGGCGAGTTCCCGTGGCCCCTCTTCGGGTGCCTCGGGCGACGCGCTCATTCGGGCTGGAATCCCTTGAAATCCCTCGAAACTTTGGCGATTGCCTTGAGCTGCGGACGCTACCCCAGCGCTCTCGGGCTTGTCAACGAAGACCGAAATGGCCTTCGCGTCATGGGCTTCAGTGCCCGAGGTGCCCAACGGCGGCTCGCCCGGAACTTTCGAGGGGGCCCGCTGTCGGAACGTACAACTTGGGCGCTCGATCGTTCGCTCACGCCCCATGGCAGGGGCCATTGACATGGCGGGGTGGGCCCGTATTCTCTGCCTTCGCATTTCGGGCGCGCCAAAAAGTCGTATGTTTCCGAAGCTTTTCGAACTTCACCGGGCCGCCCGGGGGGGTCGAGGGCACTGGAAGCACCCCGAGGGATGAGCCGCAGGCCGCGGTGATGTCCCGAGGTGGCGCCATGAGGGCGCTCGCTCGTCAGTTCACGCTCGGCCAGAGCCGAGGGTTACAAGAGGTTTCAGGAGGCAGTTCTCAATGTCGGGTCTTGCACATGCGTTCGAGGAGGGAGGATGGGCGATGTACGTCATCCTCTTCTGGCTGGTTCTCGCGATCGGCTTCACCGTCGAGCGGGCGGTGTACCTCTACAAGTCGTCCATCAATAAGGACGTCTTCCTGTCCACGATGCAGAAGTGCATCCTCGCCGGCGACATCGGCCGGGCGATCAAGCTCTGCTCGGCCGCGAACGCGCCCCTCGCGCGCATCGTGAAGGCGGGCCTCATGAAGGTGAACCGTCCGGACGCCGAGGTGCAGGCCGCCATGGACGAAGCCGCGCTCCGCGAGCTTCCGAAGATCGAGACGCGCACGCCCTTCCTGGGCCTCTTCGCCAACCTGGCGATGCTTTCGGGCCTCTTCGGCACCGTGCTCGGTCTCATCAACGCCTTCGCGGCCGTCGCCGGCGCGGACCAGGCGTCGAAGGCGACCATGCTCGCCAAGGGCATCTCCGAGGCCATGAACTGCACGGCCTTTGGGCTCATCAGCGCCATCGTCGCGCTGATGGCCATGGCCGTGCTGAACGGCAAGACCCAGGGTCTGCTCGACGACATCAACGCCGCCACGGTGCAGGTGATGAACCTCGTCGTGAACAACCGCTCCAAGGTCAACCTTCAGGGTCTGCCCGCCGAGGGCGGCGCCTGAGGCCCGGGGAGCGCTGAACCTTGGGCGGTATCGACAGCGGCGGCGGAGGCGGCGGCAAGAAGAGCGTGGACCAGGAGATTCCCCTGGTCCCGTTCATCGACCTGCTCTTCTGCTGCATCATGTTCTTGCTGGCGACGGCGGTCTGGAACCAGCTCGCGCGCATCAGCGCGAACCAGCAGACGCCCTCGCCGAACCCCGACGCCGAGCCGCAGGAGCCGGACGATCGGGTGAAGCTCATCCTCCAGGTGCAGAACTCGGGCTACGTGCTCGCGTCGAGCGCCGGGGACAACATCACCATCCCGAAGAACGGCGACGCTTACGACGTGGAGGAGCTCCGCGCGAAGCTCCAGCAGCGGCGTGAGATGGAGCCGAACCGCCGCGACATCACCGTCGCGCCGGAGGACGGCGTGCTCTACCAGGACGTGGTCGCGGCCATGGACCTGGTGGTGGGCGAAGGCTTCCCGCAGATGAATCTGAGCGACGGCGCCGGCCTGCTCTGAGCACGACGACATGCCGATTCACACTCCCCAGCCCGTCCTGCTCCACAAGATCCCGCTCAAGTTCGTGCGGGACAAGGTGGGCGGCGGCGGCAAGAAGAACGTCGACCAGTCGCTCCCGCTGGTGCCCTTCATCGACTTCCTGATCACGCTCGTCGTCTTCCTGATCATGAACTTCAGCGCGTCGGGTGAGCTCCTCGCGCAGAAGGCCTCGATCACGATGCCGAGCGCGGCGAACACGGAGTCGCTGGAGATCGCGCCGGTCATCGCCATCGACGACCGGGTCATCACCCTCGACGGCAACCGCGTGGCCGACACGCAGACGCTCGCGCAGCAGACGCAGCTCGAGCGCATCGAGGGCCTCGTGCAGCAGCTCGAGCAGCTCAAGCGCAACTGGAGCATCCTCCACCCCAACGATGCCTTCGCGGCCACGGTGGTGCTCCAGGCCGACGTCGACACGGACTTCCGCGTCATCAAGAAGGTGATGTTCTCGACGGCCCAGGCCGGCTACGTAAACGTGGCCTTCGCGGTGAACAAGATCGGCGACTGAGCCGAGGCCAGGCAGAAGGAGGGGCGTCGAGCGCAAGCTCGGCGCCCTTTTTCATGGACCACGCGGGGAAGGCGGAGCCGTCTCCGTGAGCGTGAGCGTTTCCGTTTTCGTTTCCGTCTCCGTCTCCGTCTCCGTCTCCGTCTCCGTCTCCGTCTCCGTCTCCGTCTCCGTGTCCGTGTCCGTGTCCGTCTCCGTTCCCGTTCCCGTTCCCGTTCCCGTTGCCGTCTCCGTCCCCGCGTTGCGCGGGGCGGGGGCGGGTGGAACTCTCTGCTCTCCGCGGCGTCCTAGCCTCGGTGCGACCCTCTTCCGCCATGGCCAGCGACCGCCTCGAGCCCGCCACTTTCGACGAGAACGAGGAGCGCGCCTTTGCGGCGAAGCTGCCGTGGAAGGGCGGCCTGCTCATCGTGGTGGCGCTGGCCCTCGTGGTCGGGGGCTACCAGTTCCAGCAGCGCTCGCAGCAAGCGGAGCTGCGCGGCACCATCGAGGCGCGCTGGCGGGCGAACGCGCTGCCCGTGGGAGCGCGCGTGCAGGCCTTTCGCGGGCGCATCGAAGGCTGGATCCGGAGCGTGGGGGAGGGAGCCCCCGACCCCTGGGCGGACCCGCGCCTGAACCTCGCGGGGCTGCACGGGGCGCAGGGGGTGTACCTGCGCATTCACGCCGACGATGCCCGGGACCCGGAGCGCATCGCGCGCGCTGCCATCGGCATGGGACCGGACGCGATCACGCGCTGCCTCGGCCTGGCGCCCGTCGCCCTCGGCGGCCTCTATCAGCGCATCGATCTCTTCGACGAGAGCTGGCTCGAGGGCGTTTACGAGGCGGACACGCCGCTCCGGCTTCGGGTCTTCGAGGACGAGCTCGATCGGCGCCTCGCGCGGGACGTTCCCCTCGTGATGGACATGGCGCAGAGCGACTACTTCCTGCTGGCGGTCCAGCACGGGGACAACCGGCGCGAGCACCCCGTGGACGTCTACCTCTGGGACCTGCGAAGCGGCGAGGCGCTCCTGCGTACGCGCACGCGGTCCCGGGGCGTGCTGCTCACGGCCCGCATCGCCATTGGTGGCCTCGGCGGCGGCACGCCGCGACCGCTCGAGGCCCGGGCCGGCGTCACGGACTGCTCCATTGCGGCTCAGGTTCGGGCCGCCGCCGGCGCGGGCCTGGCGGAGGTGCAGAACCCGCCGCCGGCCCCGGAGGTCGACGTGGACGTGGACCTGGCGGACGAGCCCGCAGACGAAGCGCTCACTCCCGCCGCCGTACCGCCGCCCGGTGACACGACGGACTGACGGCTCAGTTCTCCTCGGCTGCCAGCTCACGCTCGAGCGCGTCGAGGTCCATCGCGCCCTCTTCGCCCGCCGCCGTGTCGTCGCCCGGGGCCTCTCCGTCGAGCTCGCGCTCCAGGGCGTCGAGGTCCATGGCGCCCTCGGCGCCCTCCCCGGCCAGCTCGCGCTCGAGCGCGTCGAGGTCCATGCCGCCCTCGGCGCCTTCGCCGGCGAGCTCACGTTCGAGCGCGTCGAGGTCGAGCTCTCCCGCGCCGTCGAGCTCGTCCTCCAGCGCGTCGAGGCCGCCGAGCTCGCCTCCTTCGTCCAAGAGGTCCTCGAGGTCATCGAGGCCACCGGAGGGCGCATCGCCCGGCGGCGCCCCGGGCTCCTCCGGCGCGGGGTCGAGAGGTGCCGCGGCCTCGTCCTCGCCGGCGAGCAGATCCACGAAGGTCGTCGAGAGGCTCGGGACGTAGGTCACTACGAGCAGGGCGACCACGAGCAGCCCGATGTAGGGCAGCACGGCGCGATAGAGCGTGGTCACCGGCTTGTCGAAGCGGAAGCTCGCGATGAAGAGGTTCAGCCCGACGGGCGGCGTCATGTAGCCGATCTCGAGGTTCAGCAAGAACACGATGCCCAGGTGGTAATCGTCGATACCGAAGCTCCGGGCGATGGGCAGGATCAGCGGCACCACGACGACGATGGCGCTGAAGACGTCCATCAACATGCCCACGAGCAGCAAGAAGACGTTGAGCGCCAGGAGGAACTCGATGGGCGAGTCGATGCTCGCGCTCATGAGCTCGAGGATCTTCATGGGCAGCTGGTCCTGAATGAGGAAGCCCGTGAAGCCGATGGCCGTGGCGAGGATCGCGAGGATGGCGCCGACGAGCGTCATGGACTCGCTGACGATGCGCGGCAGGTCCTTCCGGAAGCTCACGTCGCGGTAGACGAAGACCTCGATCACGAGCACGTAGAGCGCCGTGAAGGCCGCCGCCTCGTGGATGCGGAGCTTGCCCGTCACCAGCAGCGCGATGAGCGCGACCGGGAGCAGCAGCTCCCAGACGGTCTCGCGAAAGGCCGCGAAGGCCTCCTTGGCCTCGAAGCGCTGCGTCGTCACCTCCGGCGAACGCACGCCGACGACGAAGGCGTAGACCGCGATGGCCAGGACGCTCACCACGCCCGGGAGGATGCCCGCCGCGAAGAGGCGCACCACGTCGATGCCGGCCACCACGGCGAAAAGCACGATGGGCAGCGAGGGGGGGAAGAGCAGGCCGAGGGACCCGCTCGAGGTGACCAGGCCGAGGCTGAAGCGCTCGTCGTAGCGGTCCTGCAGGAGCGCCGGGTAGAGCAGGCCGCCGATGGCGACGATGGTGATGCCGCTGCCGCCGGTAAAGGTGGTGAAGAAGGCGCTCGCCAACAGGCACACGATGGCCAGGCCGCCCGGGAGCCAGCCGAAGAAGGCCCGACTCACACGAACGAGGCGCCGCGGCGTGCCGCTCTCGGCCATCAGGTAGCCGGCGAAGGTGAAGAGCGGGATGGTCACGAGGAGCGGCGACTCGGCGAACTTCTCGCTGAAGATGTCCGCCGCCGCGCCGGTGATGGAGGTGTCTTCGAGCTGGGCGAAGAGCAGCATGGCCGCGGCCGCGAAGATCGCGAGCAGGGGCACGCCGAGGAGCGCGAGGGCGAAGAGCGCGAGAAGCACGAAGACGTCCATCAGGCGCCCTCCTCCGCGACGTCCTCGGCCGCCTCGCGCGGGGCGCCGCCGGACTCCCCCTCGGCGATGCCGCCGCCGGGGATGCGCCGGAACGCGCCGATGCCGTAGGCCACGAAGCGCACGCCGATGACGACGAAGAGCGCCGGCATGAGCAGGTCCATGGCCCGCTCCGGCGTGTTCACCGTCATGCCGAGGGCCTCGAGGGCGCCGCGCAAGGCGCAGAAGAGCTCCGGCCGCGTGTAGCCCGCGTCCGCGATGGCCTCGGCGCTGCCGACGCAGATGTGCACGGTGTTGAAGTCCGCGTCGAAGACGCCGTACTCGGCGGGCATACGCGCGGATTTGGCGAGGAGCGCGCTCAGCACCACCCGGGCGAAGAGCAGGCAGGTCACGCCCGCGAAGACGCTCGAGACGCCGCGCATGAAGGCCCGCTGCTTCGGGGCCGCCACGCGCTGGAGCACGTCGATGCCGATGTGTTTGCCGTGATGCGTCGCCAGGCTCGCGCCGAACATGGCGACCCAGAGCGTGGCCTTCTCGAGGAAGGCGTCGCCCCAGGAGAGGCTCTGGAGCGCATCGCTGGCCCAGAGCACGCCAGCGTTCGCGAGGTTCCAGAGCGCCGCCTGCACCGACGCGACGAGCACGAGGGAGAGGAGCACCAGGGTCGCGAGCGCCGCCTCGCCGCGGGCGAGGTTCCGGTCGAAAGCGCGGAGGGTATTCACGGGGAGGCAGGCCCGCGCCGGGTCGGGGAGGCGCGGGTTGGGGAGGTGTACCGCCGGTCGTCCGAGCCGTCTACAGACGAGTCAGCGAGGGGCGCTCAGGGCCGGCGAGGCTCAGGGATCGCCCGCCGCGCTGATGACTCGGTTCAGAAGCGCGCGCGGGTAGAGGCGCCCGGCGAGCCGGTCCCGCGTTTGCTCTTGCACCTGGTCCCACTCGGCCTGGTGCGCGCTGATGTCCACGGCCTCGAGGCGGCGCTGAAGCACCGTGAGCGAGCGCTCGTCCTCCCGGCGAATGGCCCGCGCCAGGAGCCGGTGCGCCCGCTGGCTCGTCTCCATGAGCGCCGTCTGCTGGTCGGAGGGGAGCGCGTCGAACTTCTCCTTCTTGAGGATCGTCGCGCCGATGAGCACGCCGCTGTTTTGCTGCGTGTAGTAGCCGAGGCGCGTGTACCACTGGAGCGAGACCGCGGCGATGGCCGAGGCCGGCACCGTGTCGATGCGCCGGGTCTGCAGCGCCGGGTACACCTCCGGGATGCCGAGGCGCTGCGGCGTCGCGCCGATCACGTCGAGCATCTCGCTGAAGACCGCGTCCGTGCGGGGCACCCAAGGGCGACGCTGGCGAAGGTCCTGCGGGCGCTCGATGCGCTCCGTGGAGAAGAGCCTCGCCTTGCCCACGTCACCCCAGCCGAGGTGCTTGTAGCCGTTGCTCTCGAACTGGGCTTCGAACTGGGAGGCGAGGCGACGCCGCGCCCGGTCGATCTGCGCGTAGCTCTCGAAGACGCCGGGCACGCTCAGCACGAGCACCGGGCGCACGATCTGGCCGAGGCCGGTGCTCGTGACGGCGGCGCCATCGAGCTGGCCCGCGCGCATCTTGTCGATGTAGTCGGGCTCCTGGCCCTGCGCGCCGCCCGCGTAGAAGCGGAGGCCCAGCTGACCGCCGGTGCGTTGCCGAAGCTCTTGGTCCCAGGCCCGGAACACGCGCATCCAGGGCGAGCCCTCTGGCGCGACGGTGGCGATGCGGAGCTCCGTCGCCCCCTGCGCGTCCACGCGTTGCGGCGCCGAGGGCGCGAGGAATACCAGGATGCCGAGGGCAAGCCAGCTCGTTTTGAATCGGTTCATGGGTGTGCCTTGGTCTGCGGGATGCCGACGGGCGCCGGGCCCGGCGTATTCACTTCCGGGCCTCGCCGCGGGTCTCGCTCCCGCGGGGTGGTTTCACCCCGGGAAGCGTTCGTCCGTCTCGCGGAGGTAGCGGCGGGCCCGGCGCTTGGCGAGCATGTTGGTAAGCCGCGCTTCCGGAAGCACGTCGCCGGCCTCGAGGATCTCCCGAAGCGTCTGGATGTAGGCTTCTCGATCGCCGCGCTTCGTGAGGTAGTGGCGCGCGTAGTTCACGAGCGTGAGCAGGTTCTTCCGCTCCGTGATCTCGAGGGCCCGGGCCCAGGCGGTCTCCGCGGCGTCGAGGTCCGCGCCGAGGGCATTGGTGGCCACGACGGCGAGAAAGGTGACGCCCGCGCCGTGCTGGTGCGCCTCGTCGAGGGCCACGGAGCGCCGGACCAGGGCTTCGGCGAAGGGCAGATCGGCCACGGCGACCATGTCGTCCTTGCTGGCGTTGATGTAGGAGCCCCAGCTGTAGCCGGTCCAAAGGAGCAGGTCGGCGTGCTCGCGCTCGTCGAAGGTGGACTCGAGCCAGGCCGTGAAGGCGTCGAGGCCGCCGTCGTAGGCCGCGTCGTAGCCTTCGGTCTCGTAGCGAATGCGATGGAGGCAAAGGTCGAGGGCCCGCCGGTACATGTAGCGGGCGCGCCGGCCAAGGACCTCGGCGCGCTCGTAGTCGCCGGCGCCCTGCGCTTCCTCGAGCTCGTCCTCGATCCATCCGAAGGCGTAGGCGTCATAGAGACGCACGGCGTTCATCACGATGATGGAGTTCTCCGGGATGATCCGAAGCAGCCCCTCCATCTGCATGATGTTGGCGGGCACCGCGTCGCCGGCGAGGTCCACATCCCAGTGCTGCTCGAAGGCCGGCGAGGCGCGCGCAAAGAGCTTGGACGTGGAGTTGGCCGTCAGCTTCGTGAGGTCACAGCCGAGGAGCACGGGCGCGCTCATGGTCGCGAGCACGAGCGTGAGCGCTCCGAGCGTCTTCTTGGTCCGCAGGGTCCCCATGGACGCCGTGAGTACCTGCGGCGCCGATCGGGGGTCAAGGCGCGTGCGGGCCGAGGCTCCCTGGCCTCAAGCGAGGCGACGGCGCCGCCGCATGACCAGAAGCAGCGCCAGCGCGAGCGGCGCGAGCGTGCGGAGGCCCGGCGCGAGGGGCCCCGCGGCGCATCGCGTGCGCCCCGGCGGGGGCACGACGAGCCGCGCAGCCACCAGGTGCGGCGCGCTCGCGTCCTCTTCGAAGAGCGGGTCCGCGTCCATGTCCTCGGCGCGGATATCCGTGAAGAGGCGCGTCAGCACGAGCTGCTCTGGAGGCAGCGGCGCGAGCGCGTAGAGCCCGTCACGCATGGCCGGGGTCAGGCTCCACTCGTCGAGCGTGCCCGTGAACTGGTTGATGAAGGCCTGCCCGCCGGCGGCCTGCACCACCTCGCGCGCGATCTCGCCGTAGTTGGTCGTCCCGTCGCCGTTCTGCCGCAGCCGCGCCGTGGGCACCTCGACCAGAGCGTAGTTCGAGGGCACGACGGGCTCCGGCGCCAGGAACCAAGCCGTGACGGCGAGCACCGGCGCCGTGGCGATGGCCGTGAGGCGGATGGGAATGCAGAGCTCGTCGGAGTCGTAGGTCAGCCGCAGCGGCTCGAGGGCCTTCAGGTCCGCGGTCGCGGCGAGGCGGAGCGCCACGAAGTAGCGGCCCTCGGCCACGTAGCGCTCGAAGAGAGGCACGGCCGCATCGGGGACCGCGTAGCCGTTGTCCACGAGCCAGTCGATGACCGCCTCCGCGTCGTCGCCGGTGAGCGTGACGGTCTCGTAGGGGCCGACGTTGGCCGTCCCCACGATCTCCACCCCGGCGCCAGCGCCGGCGCTGTCGCTCCGCAAAGCGAATCCGGCGTCGGCGCCGCACGCCGCGCCGCCTCCCGTCGCCGGGGCGGCCTGGAAAAACACGGAAGGCGCCGTCGAGGCCTCGAGGTCGTCGAAGAGCTGCGGGTCGCTCGTGCCGAGGGTGGGGACCCCGGGGACGGGGATCACCCAGGCAAAGTCGTCGATGGCACCCTCGTAGAGCACCTGCACGATGGCGTCGGTCTTCTCGGGTCCACTGTCGACGAAGACGATGCGCTCGGCGTCCTGCACCACCGGCGGCACGGTGGCGAAGGTGCCGCAGACGAAGCCCCCGCAGGCGGCGGCAGGCCGGGGCAGAAGCGCCACGAGGAGGAGGGCGAAGGCCCCGGCGAGGGCGACGGGCACGAGATGAGGACGACGCATGGGCCCGGCTCTATCAAGACCCGTTCCAAACCCCGAGCGCCGACGCGGGCGTTGGCGACCCGGGCCCATGCGACGGTCTGGCGCGGAGCGAACGCGCCAAAGTGCGCCAGCCGCGTCATACCGCGCCTCGAAGGGGGTTGGCGCAGCGCGTGCTAAACGCCGGGCGTGATCCGGACCCTCGCCGCGCTCGCCTTGGCTGGCCTCCTCGCCCAAGGCGCCGAGGCCCAAGCGCAGTCGCCCACGCGCCCCGGAGGCGCACTGGGCGCGCCGCGAAGGGCACCGGGCGCCCCGCAAGGGGCACCGGGCGCCGGCGTTGCGACCCCCACCACGCCGGAGCCGTGGTCCTGGAGCGCCTCGCTCTTCGCACC
>JBCCAW010000037.1:0-18717 GCA_039814655.1 Myxococcota bacterium
CGCCCAGTTCCCGTTAGCAAATTGGATCTCTTCGAAGGGGAGCGGAAAAAGCTCGTGCTTGCCGGTCTGGAAACCGTCGATGGCACCTGCGGCCGCGCCCGTACGTACGAGGTCGAAAAAGCGGTGGCCTTCGCCCATGAGTTCCAGTCGGCGCTCGGCGAGGATGAAGTCGCGCAGGGCATCTCCGGAGGCGCTGATGTCGTGGTCCTCGTCCCCGAAAGCCCGGCGGCGGACCTGATTGAGGTAGTTGCGCGCTTGCTCGTCGTTGCCCGTGGCGTTGTGGGCCTCGGCGGCCAGCAGGAGGACGTCGGCGTAGCGGATGGCGCGGTAGTTGTTGGGGTTGGTCAGGTTCTGGTCGCCGATATTGCTGTCTCCCTTGCGGGCGATGTACTTGCGGTTGTAGTAGCCGGTGTGCTCGAAGCCGATACCGAAACCGGCACCGGTTTCCTCCGCCCAGGCGTCGATGTCGAGGACGGCCACGTCGCGGCGGCTGTCGCCCACTTCGAAGGCTTCGAAGGCGTTCCGGGTCGGGACGTTGAAGCTAAACCCGCTATCGTAGATGGGGCCGGTGTGGTTGCGGATGCCGTTGAAACCGACGGCGACGTTGCCTTCGCTGCACTGGAGGCAGCCGAAGCCCGCGCCCTCCGCGTCGGTGTACTGGACTTCGAAGACGGAACCCGGGCCGTTTTCGCCGGTTCGTTCGAAGATGTCGGCGAAGTCGGGGGGAAGAGAGTAATTACCTGAGTTAATGACTTCGTCAAGCACCGTGGCCGCCAGCGCGCTGAAGCCGTTCTCCATGTAGAGCTTCTGCGCCGTGTCGCCGGCGAGCGTGACGCTGCGCTGCTTCGTCGTCGTGTCGAGCACGACCGCGAGCTCCAGGGGACTGAGGTCCTGGGTCTCGTCGACGAAGACGTGTTCGTAGGCGAGCACGTCCTTCTTGGACCGCTTGGGGAGCTTGCCGCGCAAGCGCTGGTGAAGGCGGAGGAGGATCGCGTCGTCCTCCCGGTCCAGCGTCGGCAGCTCGCCCTCGTCGGCCCCGTCGATGCCCTCCGTCGAGGCCGGGCGCCGGGCGTCGCCGTCGGCCAGCCGCTCGACCTCTTCTTCGCGCCAGCCCTGAAGGAGCGGGATACGGCGCGCGCACCACGCATGCGCCCACTCGAGCTCGCGCGCGGAAAACGCCTCGGGCGCATGGGTCGCGAAGGCCTCCTGAAGCCCCGGGAGGCTCGTCAGGATGTCGCCCCAGGCCTCGACCACGTCGTCGGCCTGGGCCTCGGCGCGCTCGGCGGCGCGCTGGAGGACGAGCCGCGTGCCGGAGGGGAGCTTCTTGCCCTCGCCGCCGCGGAGCCACTGGAGGAGCTGGCGTACGCGCTCTCCGGGGGCGTGGCCCTCCGTGCCTCGCCACTGGCGGAGCGCCTTGCCGCCGCCCTCGAGGGTTTTACCGACCTTGGTGATGGCCTCGTCGACGCGGGCTGCGTGCGCGTCGCCCCAGCCATCGATGAGCTCGAGCATCACCGGGTGCTTCTTGAGCCGGGTGACGACGGTCGGCGTGTCCTCCGCGTACTTTTTCGGGAGATGCGGCACCGTGCGCTGACGGAGCTTGCTCGCCCAGCGCTCGTAGGTCGTCACCGGCACGTCTTCAACGCCGAGGGCCGGGAGCACGCGCGAGATGTAGCGGACGAGCGCATCGTTGAAGACGAGCACCATCATGCGGTCGCCGCGGAAGCGCCGGCGGTCCTGGAAAGCGAGGTAGGCGAGCCGGTGCAGGCCGATGGTGGTCTTGCCGCTTCCCGCGCCGCCCTGGATGACCACGAGGCCGCTGGTCGGCCGGCTGATCAGCTCGAACTGGCGCGCGTCGATGAGCGCCGTGACCTCCGCGAGGGACTTGTCTTCGCCGTCGTCGCCTTCGCCGGTGCCGAGCGTGCCCGGCTTGTGGTGCTTCTCCGGGCGCATGGCCGCGCCCTGACCACCGGATAGCGTCGTCGCGCTCCCGCCGGCGCGTTTCCAGTCACCGTTGCTCTTTTTGATGAAGGTGCCCTGCGGAGCGCCGATACGCTTGAGCTGGGCCTGGCCGATGGAAAGCGCACGACGGAGCAGAACCTCGCCCTCGACGTCTCGGTCGCCGAACTGCTCTTCGTAGTCGTCGCCCTCTTCGTAGCGGTAGTAAATGCGGCTGACCGGCGCGTCTCGCCAATCCACGATGCGCACGCCGGTCTTCGAATCCAGGAACGTCGCGCGGCCGATGAGCACCTCGCGCTTGCGGTCCCCTTCTTCGAGGACGAGGCGGCCGAAGTAGGGTGACGAAGCGTCGACCTGGCTGTCCGTGACCCGCGCCCGTCGCGCCGCCACCTGCTGCATGCGCTCCATCTCCTCGACGAGCGGCGGGATGTCCTCGAGGCGAGCGGTGCGGATCTGGTCCCGAAGCGCGAGAAGCTCCGCGTCGTAGTCGATGAGAGGCCCACGGCGCTCCGTGCGCCGCGCGTTGAGCGTGCGGTTGACCCGCGCGAGGACCTTCTCCTCTTCACGCACGACGCGGTCGAGTTCCGCATCGCCCTGCGCCTCCTCGGCACCTCCTCGGCCTAGGCCGTCCGCTACCATGCTTCCTCCCGGTCGCCGCGGACATGGCCGCACGGCGAAACCTGCAATCTGCTGGAGCTAGCACCGCCCCCGGGAACGGTCCACCCCGGGCGCCGGGCGCTGCGAAAGCACCTTGTGACATGGCCGCGTAACCGCGATGCTCCGGCGCCATGACCGCCAGCGCTTCCTCCCCGGCCCGGCGCGTGAAGCCGCTCAGCGAGCGGAAGCTCGACTACCTCTTCGTCGGCTTCTTCCTGCTGAACATCCTCTTCATCACGCCCATCGTCGACATCGAACAGCTCGTCATCGACGACCCCAACGACTTCGAGTACCCGCTCTGGCCGCCGGCCGCGATGGTGGACCTGGTCCACTGGTGGGGACGCAACTTCGACCCGCCGCTGATGGCGCGCGAAGCGTGGTGGCGCGCGACCATCTGGATCGATCAGATCTTCTTCTTCCCCTTCTACGCAGCGGCCATTTACGCCTTCATCAAGGGCAAGGAGTGGATCCGCAACTGGTGCTTCGTGTGGGGCAGCGTGATGATGACGAACGTCTTCATCATCTGCTGGGAGGAGTGCTTCGGCGCCCACGCCACGGACTCCGTGGGCCTCGTGCTCTTCGCGAACTTCCCGTGGTTCACGGTGCCCATCGTGTTGATGGCGCGCATGTGGAATGCGCCGCATCCGTTCACGGAAGAGGCCTGACGCAATCGCGACCGGGCCCTCGGGGTCCGGCGAGCGGCGAGGTCAGGAGACCGCGTAGCCGCGAAGCAGAGCCCGGAGCGCCCCCTCGAGGCGCTCCTCGGAGCCGGCGCGGGGATGGCCCGCCACGTCGGCGCTCGCGTGTCCATGAGCGAGGGCGAAGACGGCGTCGGCGATCTCGTCCACGTCTCCACGCAGCACGCCCGTCTCCACGCTGCGCACCACCGCCTCCCGAAGCGCGTCGAAGGCGAGCCGGGCCAGCTCCTCCGAGGCCTCGCTCCTGCGAAAGCCGCCGGGGCGTCCGAACATCACCTGGTACTGCGCTGGGTGCACCGTGGCGACACTGTGCTGAACGCGCGCGTGGGCCCGCAGATCCGCGGTGGGATCCTCTGTACGCGGCAGAGAACGCTGGGCCGCGTAGAGGCGTTCGAAGCCTTCGAGGCAGAGGGCGTCGAGCAGGCCATCCTTGCCGCCAAAGCGGCTGTAGATGCCCATGGTCGTTACGCCGGCTTCCTTCGCGACGCGGCGGAGCGAGAGCCCGGCAAAACCCTCCGCGTCGAGGATCCGACTCGCGGCGCTGCGGAGCGCACGCCGCGTGGGGTCATGCTCGCTGCTGTCGGCCAAGGCGCCATCGGCGGCCCCGCGTTCCGTGGGGGCGGCGGGGGCAAGATCCGCCGAGGCGTTCGTGAAGCTGCGCGTGTGCAACGGGTCTCCTCGTTCCAGGGGGCAGGCGCGGCGCGGAGCGTCGCATGCCGTTTCAGTGGCCGCGGCGCCCCCGTTCGGGTCACGATTCCCGCCACGGGCCGCCTTTTCGCTCGCGCGTTTCGGCTTCGAAAAGGCGCTGAGCACCGCCCCGGATGCAAGAGCACGCCGGCCGGCGTGCCGGCGCGGAGCTGGTGGCGGAGCGACGTGGTAGCCTCATGACTCGTGTGAAACGATCACCCAACGTTCACGACATGTGACGATGAACCCTCGACGTCGGCTGCACTCCACGGAATCGGGCGCGCCGGACCGGGCGCGTGGCCGCGGCGCACGGCACGGACGCAGGGGGGCGAAGGGTCCCGAGAGACGAGCATGAAAGCAGCGGCAGAGAGCATCACCGGTCGCCGGGAGAACAACGAAGACAGCTTCTCCTCCCGGGACGACCTCGGTCTCTTCGTCGTGGCGGACGGCATGGGAGGACACGAGGGCGGCGAGGTGGCCAGCCGCGTGGCCGTGGAGACGCTCGTGAATTTCTTCGGCCGCATGGACACGGAGGCCACCCCGGCCAAGGAGCGCTCCGGCACCGCCCTGGCCGAGGAACGCATGGCCCTGGCGACGCGCATGGCGCACGCCGAAGTCACTCGGCTGGCGACGGGCCCCCTCGCCGACATGGGGACCACGCTCGTCGCGCTCTGGAAGCTCGGGGACGGGCAGGCGCTGGTGGCCCATCTCGGAGACTCTCGCGTGTACCGGCTTCGGGGCAGCGAGCTCGTTCGGCTCACCCGAGACCACTCCTTTCTCGCCGAGCTCGACGCCGCGGGCGCCGGAAGCCTGGTCGGGCAGCTCCCCGGCGCCTTCTCGGCGATGGTGACCCGATGCATCTCCGCGCGCATGGACGCGACGCCGGAGACCACGCTCATCGAGGTGCGGCCGGGCGATACGTTTCTGCTTTGTACGGACGGGCTGACGGACGTCGTCGACGACGACGACATCGCCGCGGTCCTCCTCGGCTCGGCGAGCGCCGCGGACGCGGCGGCGGAGCTCGTGGACGTCGCCTACGAGGCCGGGAGCCTGGACAACATCACCGCGCTGGTCGTCGACGCCTGACGCCCGGTTCCGAAGCAGCGCGCGCCGGGCTCACGCGAGCGTCTTGAGGAGGACCTTGCTCGCGCGCTTTCGGTCGTAGCGCGGACGCCCGGCCGGGAGGTCCTTGGGCCCTCCGAGGACGAACCCGCGCTCGAGGAACCAGTGGCTACCCTGCGTGGTGAGCACGAAGAGCGTGTCGAGCTCCCGCGCCCGCGCGTCCCGCTCGATGGCCTCGAGCATGGTCTCCCCGCGGCCGCTCCGGCGATGCGCCGCGTGCACGGCCAGACAGGCCAGCTCGCCCATGCGTTGCTCCTGGTAGGCGTAGAGCGCCGCGCAGGCGACGACGAGCCCGTCCCGCTCGCTGAGATGGAAGCGCTCGATGTCCGTCTCGAGAATCTCCCGCGGCCGGTGCACCAGGAGCCCTTGGTCCGCCAGGGGCTCGAGGAGCTGGAGCAGGCTGGGCACGTCCCGCGGCCGTGCCGGGCGGACGTCGTCGGTGCGCTCGGCCACGATCATCGTCCCAATACCGTCGCGCGTGTAGAGTTCGCGAAGCAGCGCGCCGGGGTCCTTGCGTCGCACGAGATGCGCGCGCTGCACCCCGCCACGCACCGCGTTGAGGGCCGCCTCGAGGTGCTGGCGCACGTCCACGGCGAAGCGACGCTTCGTCGCGAGGATGGCCTCGGCGCCCGGCAGGTCGAGCTCGGCTGGGGCCCTTCCCTTCGCGTCGACCACGCCCTTTCCCTCGACGAGGGAGATGAGCTTGTCCGCGCCGAGGGCGATGGCCGTGCTGGCGGCGAGCTCCGGTGTCGAGAGGTTGAAGGCCTCGCCCGTCACCGAGTAGCCGATGGGCGTGAGCGTGACGATCTGCCCGGCATCGAGCCGTGCTTCGATGGCCTCGATGTCCACACGGCGAACGCGGCCCGTGTACCCATGGTCGACCCCATCGACGACGCCGTAGGGCCGCGCGGTGACGAAGTTGCCGGCGGCCACGCGCACCCGCGCGCCGGCCATGGGCGTCCCGGGCAAGCCCATGGTGAGGTGCCGTTCGAGCTGCACGCGGTTGGCGCCGGCCGCCTCCATGGCGACGTCGAGCGCGTGTCGGTCCGTGACGCGCAGGCCCTCGACGATGCGTGTCTCGATTCCGTCGCGGGCGAGGCGCCGGTCGATCTGCGGCCGCGAACCCGCAACGAGGACCAACCGTACGCCGAGGGCGTGGAGCAGACCGACGTCGTTGACGAGGGCGCGAAAGCCCTGGCTCAGCAGCGCTTCTCCGCCGAAGACGACCACGAAGGTGCGGCCCGAGTGAGCCCGAATGTAGGGCGCGCTCTGGCGAAAGAAGCGTACGAAAGCGTCTTCCTGCGCGACGGGCGTGTCGCCCGACGGCCCCGGACCCGGACGTTCGGTCATGGCGCCACGCAGCTCTGGTGGATGAGCTGGCCGTAGAGTGCTTCAGCCTCGGCGAGCTGGCTGCGGCTCGTGTGCTCGTCCGGTTGGTGCGCGACGTCGATGCTCCCGGGTCCGCACACCACCGTCTCCATGCCGAGGGCCTGAAAGAAGGGCGCCTCGGTGCAGAACATCACGGCCCGGGCCGCACGCCCGGTGAGGGCTTCGAGGTCCCGGACCAGGCTGGCCTCCGGGGCCTCGGCGTAGGGCGGGACCGGCGCCACGAGGCTCTCGTGCACGATGTCGAGCGCGTCGCCCTCAAAGCGCTCCGCGAGCGCCGAGCGAATGCGTGCCCGGACCGCCTCGTGGTCCATGCCCGGAAGGGGCCGGAAGTCATAAGTGAGCTGGCACTTGGCGCAGATGCGGTTCGGGCTGTCGCCGCCCTCGATGCGCCCGAAGTTGAGCGTCGGCCCGGGAACGGCGAAATCGGGGTTCCGGTGGTCGCGCTGGAGCGCCGCGCGAACCTCGAGGAGCACGCCGAGCGCCGCGTGCATTCCCTCGAGAGCGCTCACGCCGAGCGAAGGGTCGCTCGAGTGCCCGGAGCGCCCGAGCACGGTGAGGCGCTCCATGAGAATGCCCTTGTGCGCACGCACGGGCGCGAGGCCCGTGGGCTCGCCGATGACCGCCCGGTCCGCGAGCGGGCGCCTTTCGGCGAGGAGCTGCCGGGCGCCGTTCATCGTGCTCTCCTCGTCGGCCGTCGCCACCAGGACGAGGGGCCGGGAGAGGCGGGTCTCGATACGCCCGGCCGCACGCAGCGCCGCGGCGAAGAAGCCCTTCATGTCCGCCGAGCCGAGGCCGAAGAGGCGACCGTCCTCGGTCTCCTTGAGCTCGAAGGGGTCCGTGGCCCAGCCGGCGCGGTCGAAGGGCACCGTGTCCGAGTGGCCAGCGAGGACGAGCCCGCCCTCGCCTTCGCCGAGCGTCGCGACGAGGTTGGCCTTCCCCGGGTCGCTGTCGAGGGAGACGACCTCGCAGCGAAAGCCCACGTGCTCGGCCCACTCCGCGAGGCGCTCGATGACCCGCCGGTTCGGCTGATCGTGAGCCGGGTCCGGCGAGCTGACGGAGGGCTCGGCGACCAGATCACGTACGAGCGAGACCGCGTCCGGTAGGGTCATGGGAGCGGGATAGCAGAGCCCGCGGCCCGCGACAGCGCTAGGCTGACACGGAAATCCCGTGACGGACCCCGCCCAGAGAGACGACATGCTTAGAATGACGCAATCGCTGAGGACGACGCTCTTCGTGCGCGCGTGTGGCTGCGCTGCGCTGCTCGCGACCTTCGCCTTGGCTCTGACGCTCGGCGCCTGCGGCCGCACGACACTGGAAGGCGGCCCGGGAGCGGCGCCCGGCGACGCGGGCGCGGACCTCGCCGTCGATGGAGCGCCGGTCGACGCAGCCACGGACCTCGGGCCGGACCTGGGTCCGGACCTGGGCGGGCCGGACCTGGGCGGGCCGGACCTGGGCGGACCGGACCTGGGCGGGCCGGACCTGGGCGGGCCGGACATGCGACTGCCTTGTGGCGGGGACGACTGCAGCCGCCTCGATGGCGCCTGCGTGGTCGGACGCTGCGACGCGGACGCGGACGCGTGCGTGGCCGAGCCGCGGGCCGACGGCACGGTCTGCGACGACGGGCAGGCGTGCACGGTCCGCGACTTCTGCGAGCGTGGCGTGTGCACCGGGCGCGGCGGCCCGGACTGCACGGCCTTCGATACGGCCTGCACCGTGGGCGTATGCGAGGACGCCACGGGCGCCTGCCGGGCGGAGCCCGTTCCCACGGGTACGGCCTGCGAGGACGGTGACCCGTGCTCGGTGGGGGACAGCTGCGCACGCGGCGTGTGCCGCGCCGGAGCTCCCCTGGACTGCACCGGCGCGGGCGACGACTGCAACCTGGGCGTGTGCAACCCCATGAGCGGCGCCTGCGAGGCGATCCCGCTTCCGTCCGGGACGCCTTGCGAGGATGGGCTCGTCTGCACCGAGGGTGATCGCTGCACCGACGGGCTCTGCGACGCCGGCGCCGACGTCGACTGCACGGCGCTCGACGACGAGTGCCTCGTCGGGACGTGCAGCGAAGATGCCGGCGGCTGCGTGGCCGAGCCCGAGCTGGACGGCATCCCCTGCGACGACGGAGACGTGTGCACGGAGAGGGACTTCTGCCTCGCCGGCGCCTGCTTCTCCGGCGCCACGGTCGTTCCCCTCGGCGACACCTGCGCGATGGCGAACACCTTGGACGGTGACGACGGGCTTCAAACGCTCGACGCCTCGACGGTCTGTGCGTCGTCGGAGGTGGCCGGAAGCTGCGGTGGCACGGGTCCGGACATTCTCTACGACCTCGAGCTGACGGCCCCGCGACGGGTCCGCTTCGAGACCGTGCCGCCGGGGATGGGCCGCTTCGACACGGTGCTGCACCTCCGCGAGACGTGCGCCTCCGCGACCACGGAGCTCCTCTGCGACGACGACGACGGCGACGGCACCCTCTCGCTCCTCGACGAGGTCGTGGCCCCGGGCAGTTACACGCTCGCCGTGGACGGCTTTTCCGGGGTCAGCCGCGGTGATTTCACCCTCGAGGTCGACATCGAGACGCCGGACACGTGCGCGACGGCGGTGCCGCTGGAGCTCCCCGCCGAGGGCGCCACCACGAGCATCTCAAGCACCACGGCCGGCGCCACCAACGGAGCCGTGAGCACCTGCGCCAGTGGCGCCCGCTCCCCGGACCACCTCTATGAGATCGAGGTCACCACTCGGACCACGCTCCGCATCGAGACCGTGGCGCCTACGACCTACGATACGGCGCTCCATGTCCGCGCCGCGCCCTGCGCCACGAGCCCGACGCTCTTCTGCGACGACGACCTCGGTGCGGGAACGCTCTCCCGCATCGAGGAGAGCTTCGCCCCGGGAACCTACTTCCTGGTGGTGGACGGCTTCGCGGCCGGCCGCAGCGGGGACTACACGCTCGAGATCGAAAACCTCGGCGAACGTGGTCAAGCCGTGCTCATCGGTCACGACTACTTCACCTCGACGACCGATCAGAACCGCGTCGTCGGGAACGCCGTTCTTCTGACGAACGCCACGGGGACCATCGACATCCTCCAGTACACGGAGTTCTCGGACAACACGCCGGGAGGCGAAGCCGCCAACACGCGGAGCGCCATCGACGCCACGGTCATCGCGGCGGGTCAGACCACGCGCTACACGACGCTGACGAACTTCCGCAATCTGGCGACCTCGCTCGTCGGCCTGGACGTGTTGCTCGTGCACGAGCAGGAGGACGCGGGCTTTCAGGCCGTCACCGTGAGCACGGCCTGGCGCCGGCCACTGCTCGACTTCCTCGACCGCGGCGGCATCGTGATCGTGTGCTCGTCGCTCCGCGACGAGTGGCAGATCCTGAACGGCGCGGGGCTCTTCACCATCACCGGCGACGCGCTGGTGCCGTCCGGCGCGCCGGCGCTGACCGTGGCGGCTCCCGGCGACCCGCTGCTCACGGGCGTGACGGCCTACGCGCCGTCGGAACAGACCACGTCCTTCGCGGGCTCGAGCGGAGGGACCGCGGTCTTGGAGACGTCGACGGGCGCCCCGGTCGTGCGGCGCTTGGAGCGCTGAACGACCGGAACGCCCGAGAGGACGCTGAGAAACGCGTCGGGTTTCTCAGCACCCGGTCAGTAGCCCTCGGCCTCGAGGGCGGCGTCGTAGCTGTCGAGGGCGGCGCCGCGCGCCTCCGCGGGGCTGGCAGCCTCCTGAGCGCGGCGCCGGTTCGCGCTGTTCCGCTGGCGCTGCTGCTGAAGGAAGACGCGCTGAGGAGCCGGCGCGACCGCTTCACCGGCCGAGAGGGCGCGGTCCGCCTCTTCGAACTGGCGCTCCGCCTCGGCCCGGTTGCCCTCGTTGAGCGCGACGGCGGCCAGGCGCTGTGCTTCTGCGGCGCGGTAGGTGGAGACCATGGAGCGCACCCGGGGCTGCTCGGAGCGCGCCGCGGCCCGCGCATCCGCGGTCACGGCGTAGCGGAGCGGAGCGCTTTGCGTGCGCGGGGCGTCGCTTCCCGGGGCCCGGAACACCAGGTTGGCCGTAGCCAGCGCGCGGGCGCCAGGGGCCGAGGTGTCGACGCGCGCCTTGAAGAGCACGTCCCGGCGCTGGCCCGCGAAGACGCTGCCGAGGGGCACGCGAAGCCGCCCGCGGACGACCTCCGCGCCGCGCGAGACGCCTTCGAGAATGGTCACGCCCGGGGCCGGGACGATTTCGATGACCGCCTCCGTGGCGATGGTGCTGGCGAGGAGACGCACCTCGCTCTCCAGGATGGACGCGAGCTGAAAGGGCTGCTCGAGGTGGTAAAGGCGCCCGGAACTCTGCACGGCCAGCGAACCCAGCGTGTTCTCGTCGTAGTCGAGGCCGACGCCGATGGCCGAGACCTGGACCGCCCGTTCGGTTCCCTGCGCCGCGAGAATACCGAGCGTACCCGGGTCCGAGGGCCCGATGTTGGCGTGCCCGTCGCTGATGAGCACCACGCGGCGCACGGGGTGCGTGGCGGGCGCGGAACCGGCGCTGGCGATGGCGGCGTCGACGCCGCCGTGGAGGTTCGTGCCGCCACCCGCGCGGAGGAGGGACACGCTCTGCATGAGGCGGTTTCGCGTGGCCGGGCCGACGACCGTGGGCGGCGCGAGCGGGCTGACGCCGTTGGCGAAGGCGAAGACGCTCACGATGTCCCCGTCGGCGACGTTCTCCAGGAAGGACTGCGCCGCGAGGCGCGCGTTTTGAATCTTGGGCCCGGCCATGGAGCCCGACGTGTCGACCACGAGGGAGAGCGACATGGGGGGCCGCCGAAGCGCCTGGGCGCTGGCTCCGGAAGGCGCGTCGATCCAGACGCCGACGAAGGTCTCGCCGTCGGCGCCCACGACGATGTCCGTCCGCACCGGCGCGCCCCCGACCCAGGTCCCGCCGCTGTCGCTGCCCACGGTGACCACCGTGCGGCTCGGCTGAGCCACGACGACCTCTCCGGACCCGCAGGCCACCAGGAGCCCCACCATGGCGCTGAGCCAAGCCTCGTTCCTCATGATCTTTGCCTTTCTCCGGGGCGTCGTGTCCCTCGGGACGCGGCCGCGGACCTCTTCACGCGGGTCCGACCTCCAGACCTACGCATTCTTGGGTGTTTTTTTCCCCAGCTGGCGGCCCGGGCCGTGAAACCGCCCCATGCTCCCGCCATGAGCGACGACGACCCCGTGACCAAAAGCGAGGCCGAGTGGCGGGCCCAGCTGACCCCGACGCAGTTCGCCGTCGTGCGCGGGAAGGGGACGGAGCGGGCCTTCACCGGGAAGTTCAACGGAAAGAAGGACACGGGGCTCTACGAGTGCGTGGCCTGCGGCGCTGCGCTCTTCAGGAGCGACGCCAAGTTCGACTCGGGCTGCGGCTGGCCGTCCTATGTGCGCCCGGTCGATGACCACGCCGTCGTCGAGGAGCGGGACACGAGCCACGGCATGGTCCGCACGGAGATCATGTGCGGCCGCTGCGGCGGACATCTCGGCCACGTGTTCCCGGACGGGCCGGCGCCAACGGGGCTGCGCTACTGCGTGAACTCGGTCTCGCTTCGCTTCCGCGACGACGACGGCGACGGCGAGGTCGAAGAAGGCTGAGGCCCGTCGCTCCGCGCCAGCCGCTCGGCGATGGCCAGCCAAACGTCCGGGTCGAGGCCCATACCGATATGCGTGGAGCGCACCTCAACGTGGTCGACCACCGGCGTGTAGCGGTCGATGCAGGCCCTCCAGCTCACCACGCCATCTTGGCGTGAGTAGATGCTCGTGACGGGTACCTGAATGGGACGGCGGCGCTCGTTCTCAAGCGTCTCCTCGAGGGCCCGCGTGAGAAACGCCGGGTCGAAGCGCCGCGCCGTCGCCGTGTAGTTCGGCCCGCCGATGATGGGTGAGCCGTAGCAAACCACCCGGCGCACGGCGCCCGGCGTCCGCCGAGCGACCTCGCGAGCGATGACACCGCCGAGGCTCCAGCCCACGAGCACGAGGGGCTGCCTGGCGAGCCGTGCGCGCCGCTCGACGAGGGGGATGAGCCGGGCGATGTCCCGATGCGGACGCCCCTGGTTCCAGCCGAGGCCCCAGCTTCGCGCGTCGTAGCCCAGGAAACGGAGGTAGCGCCGGAGCGGCATCATCGCCGACTCCGGCGACTTCCAACCGGGAATGTCGATGACCGGTCCGGAGCCGCGCGGCGCACGGAGGAGCCGCGGCGCCCGCGCCACGAGACGCGGGTACTGGCGCACGAAGCGGAGCTCCTTCCGAAGCAGGGACCGGGGCGGCGGCCCCGCCGGCGGCGGCGCCTCGGGCGGAACGCCCCCGTACTCGATGACGGTCACGGGGAGGACCTGGGACGAACCACCGTAGCCGTCACCCCCTGAGCGAGGAGGGGGCGGGGAACGGAGTCGGAGGCGGAGGCGGGGTCGGAGGTGGAGGTGGAGGCGGAGGCGGGGTTGGAGTCGGAGGCGGAGGCGGAGGCGGAGGCGGAAACGGAGGCGGAAACGGAAACGGAAACGGAAACGGAAACGGAGACCAACCCTCTCTCGGCCCGGTGCGCTTGCGCACGCCCGGGGGCTGGGGCTAGGTCCCCGCGCATGCCGCTTCGCCCCGCGAACCACTTCTACGCGCCGCTGGCGCTCGGGGCGCCCGAGCCGCCGCGGGCCATCCCCTTCCGCCCCTCGCGCATGATCCACTTCTTCGACCCGTCGAACGCGAAGATGGCGGCCAAGGCGCCGGCCATCGCGGCCAAGGTCGACGTGCTCCTCGGCAACCTCGAGGACGCCGTGGCCGCCGACAGGAAGATCGAGGCGCGCCGAGGCTTCATCGACATCGCCCGGTCGAACGACTTCGGCGAGACGCAGCTCTGGACGCGCGTCAACAGCCTCGACAGCCCCTGGTTCCTGGACGACGTCACGGAGATCGTCGCGGAGACCGGCCACACCGTGGACGTGATCATGGTCCCGAAGGTCGAAGGTCCCTGGGACATTCACTACGTGGACCGGCTCCTCGCTCAGCTCGAGGCGAAGCACCAGCGCACGACCCCCATCCTCATTCACGCGATCCTGGAGACGGCCCTGGGCGTGGCGAACGTCGAGGCCATCTGCGGCGCCTCGCCACGCATGCAGGGGCTTAGCCTCGGTCCCGCGGACCTGGCCGCGTCCCGGCGCATGAAGACGACCCGCGTGGGCGGTGGTCATCCCGGCTACCTGGTGCGGGCCGACCCCAGCGCCACCGAGAGCGCCCCGCGGCCCACGGCCCAGCAGGATCTCTGGCACTACACCGTCGCGCGCATGGTCGACGCCTGCGCCGCGCACGGCATCCTTCCCTACTACGGCCCCTTCGGCGACATCCGCGACACGGTCGCGACCGAGGACCAGTTCCGGAACGCCTTTTTGCTCGGCTGCGTCGGCGCTTGGTCCCTGCATCCGGTGCAGATCGACATCGCCAAGAAGGTCTTCAGTCCGCCGGCCGACGAGGTGGCGTGGGCGCTGCGGGTCATCGACGCCATGGGCGACGGCACCGGCGCCGTGATGATCGACGGCAAGATGCAGGACGACGCGACGGTCAAGCAGTGCCAGGTCGTCGTGGACCTGGCCACGCTCCTCGCGGAGCGCGACGCGGATCTCGCGAAGGCCTACGGACTATGAGCGCGCCGACCCTGCGCCCGCGCCGCTCGGTGCTCTACATGCCCGGCAGCAACGGCCGGGCGCTCGAGAAGGGCAAGGGCCTCGATGCCGACGGCCTCATTCTCGACCTCGAAGACGCCGTCGCCCCGGACGCCAAGGCCGCGGCGCGCAGCCAGGTCATGGAGGCCGTGCGGGCCGGGGGCTACGGCCACCGGGAGCTCTTCGTACGCGCCAACGCCCTGGACACGCCCTGGGGTCACGAGGACCTCGTGGCGGCCGCGACCAGCGGCGCGCACGCGGTGATCCTGCCCAAGGTGGAGAGCGCCGACGCCGTCCGCGCGGCCGTGCGCGTGCTCGAGGCCGCCGGCGCACGGGAGGACCTCGCGCTCTGGGTCATGATGGAGACGCCCCGGGGCATCCTCCGGGCCGAGGAGATCGCCGACGCGCACCGCCGCCTCGCGGGCTTCGTGATGGGCACGAGCGACCTCGCCAAGGACCTGCACGCCGCGCACACGGCGCACCGGCTTCCGCTGCTGGTGGGGCTGGGTACGGCGCTGCTCGCCGCCCGGGCCGCCGGGCTTTCCATTCTCGACGGGGTCTACCTGGACCTGGGGGACACCGAGGGCTTCGAGGCCTCGTGCCGTCAGGGCGTCGAGCTGGGGTTCGACGGAAAGACGCTGATTCATCCGAAGCAGCTCGCGGCGGCCAACGCGGCCTTTGCGCCGACGGAGGCCCAGCTGGCCCGGGCCCGGAAGGTCGTGGACGCCTTCGACGAAGCGCAGCGCCAGGGCAAGGGTGTGGTGCTCGTCGACGGCCGGCTCGTGGAGAGCCTCCACGTGGTCGCGGCGCAGCGCACGCTGGCCCTCCACCGGGCGATCACGACGCGCTGAACCCCGCCTTTCGTGAGCGTCATCGTCCGGGCTCCTGGCCCGGCCGCGCGCGACCTGGTAGCCGTGCGCCCATGGGTGAGCTCATGGAGAGGCGTGGTCAGGGGGTCTTCGAGACCGTGCTCGAGGCCGTAGGGCGTACGCCCATGGTTCGGCTGCAGCGCTTGGGCCGGGACACGGGGTGCGAGATCTTCGCGAAGCTCGAGTTCATGAACCCGGGCGGTTCGGTCAAGGACCGCATCGGCGTGCGCATGCTCCTCGAGGCCGAGCGCCGCGGCGACATCAAGCCCGGGGACACGCTCATCGAGCCCACGAGCGGCAACACGGGCATCGGCCTGGCCATGGCCGCAGCGGTGCGCGGCTACCGCATGATCATCACCATGCCGGAGAAGATGAGCCGGGAGAAGCAGGTGGTGCTCGAGGCCCTCGGTGCGGAGATCATCCGGACGCCGACGGAGGCCGCCTTCGACGCCCCGGAGAGTCACATCTCCGTGGCCCGGCACCTCCAAGAGATCCTCCCGAACGCCCACGTGCTCGACCAGTACGGCAACGCCGACAACCCCAAGGCGCACGAGGAGACGACGGCGCGGGAGATCCTCGAGCAGACCGCGGGGCGCATCGACGCCCTCGTGGTGGGCGCGGGAACCGGCGGCACCATCACGGGCTGCGCCCGCATCATCAAAAAGGAAGTGCCGGACTGCCTCATCGTCGGCGTCGACCCGGAGGGTTCCATCCTCGCCGGACCGGACGAAGTGCGGCCCTACAAGGTCGAGGGCATCGGCTACGACTTCATTCCCAACGTGCTCGACCGCTCCCTCGTCGACCGCTGGATCAAGAGCAACGACCGGGACTCCTTCCGCGTGGCGCGTCAGCTCATCCGCCAGGAAGGGCTGCTCTGCGGCGGGAGCTGCGGCACGGCGGCCTGGGCCGCCCTCGAGGTCGCCAAGGAGCTCCCGGACGGCTCCCGGGTGGTCGTCATCCTTCCGGACTCGGTCCGGAACTACATGACCAAGTTCGTCGACGACGGCTGGATGCGCGCCAACGGCTTCACCGATTCGGACGCGGAGGTGGGCACCATCGAGGACATGATCCGCGCGCTGCCCTCGAAGGACGTGCTGACCGTCGAAGACGACAAATCCCTCGACCACGCCGCGCGCCTCTTCAAAGCCCACGGCATCTCACAGATGCCCTGCACCACGGGCGGCCGGCTGAGCGGCATCATCACCGAGTCGGATCTGCTGCGGCTCCTGGTGGAGGGCCGGGACACCGCGGCGCCCCTCGCCGAGGTCATGGAACGCAAGGTCTCCACCGTGCGCCCCAGCGACGCGGCCACGGTGCTGCCGGAGATCTTCGAGCGCGGCGAGGTGGCCATCGTCATCGACGGGGACCGCGCCGTGACGGCCATTCTGACCAAGATGGACTACATCGAGCTCCTCTCGAACCGGGCGCGCCTGCGCGGCGCGGCGAAGCAAAGCGCGCGGCCCTGAAGCGCCCGTGCTCGCCGCTCGCGTCCACCGCTACGGACCGCCGGAGGTCCTCTCCTTCGACCGCCTCGAGGCGCCGGCGCCCGGACCCGGCGAAGCCCTGATCCGCGTGCGCGCGGCGGCGCTGAACCCCAAAGACGTCATCGTTCGGAAGGGCAAGTTCCGCTGGCTCACGGGGCGGGACGGCGGCCGGCGCTTTCCGCTCCGCGTCGGCCAGGACTTTGCCGGCGAGGTGCTCGCAACGGACGGCCCCGATGCCGTGGGCACGCCGGTCTTCGGCATGCTCGGCGGGCTCCGCACCTTCGGGGCCTGCGCGACGCACGTGGTCGCCAAACACGACTGGTACGCGCCGAGGCCCGAGGGGCTGACGGACGTCGAGGCCGCGGCGCTCCCGCTGGCGGCGCTGACGGCGCTCCAAGCGCTCCGCGACGACGGGCGCCTCGCCGCGGGCCACGCGCTGCTGGTCAACGGCGCCTCCGGCGGCGTCGGCGTGAACGCGGTGCAGCTCGGCAAGGCCCTCGGCGCGCACGTGACGGGCGTCTCGAGCGCCCGGAACCGGGACCTCGTCTCCGAGCTCGGTGCCGACGCGCACGTCGACTACGCCGCCCAGGAGCTCCGCGGGCTCGACGCGCGCTTCGACGTGATCTTCGACGCCTACGGCAACCGCAGCCCCCAGGAGCTCGCGCCCATTCTCGCGCCCGGCGGCAGCTACGTGACCACCGTGCCCAGCGCGCGGGCGGCGCTCTGGCAGGCCCGGAGCTTCGCGGGAGGGCCCCGCAGCCGGCTCGTGGTCGTGCGCTCCCGGCGCCGTGACCTTCTCTCCGTGAGCGACGCCGTGCGCGCGGGCTCGCTTCGCGCCGTCGTCGACCGTGTGCTCCCCTTCCGCGAGCTCCCGGCGGCGCACGCCTACCTCGAAACGCGGCGGGCCCGCGGCAAGGTCGTGGTGACCCTGCCGGACCCGTGAGCAGACTCTCCGCCGGGCGCACGATGCGCCGGGCCTTCACCGAACGGCCGAGGCGACCTCGGCCACAAGGAACGACAAACCATGGCATCCGACGACACGCTCAACATGGCGGTCTTCTGCGACTTCGAGAACGTCGCCATCGGCGTCCGGGACGCGCGCTACGAAGCCTTCGACATTGGCCTCGTTCTCGAGCGCATTCTCGACAAGGGCAAGGTGGTCCTGAAGAAGGCCTACGCCGACTGGGACCGCTACAAGTCGGCCAAGAAGCCACTCCACGAGGCGAGCTTCGAGCTCATCGAGATCCCCCACGTCCGCATCAGCGGGAAGAACTCGGCGGACATTCGCCTCGTCGTGGACGCGCTCGACCTCTGCTATACGAAGCAGCACGTCGACGCCTTCGTGATCGTCAGCGGCGACAGCGACTTCTCGCCGCTCGTCTCGAAGCTTCGCGAGAACGACAAGACCGTCATCGGCCTCGGCGTGAAGAACTCCTCGAGCGATCTGCTCATCGAGAACTGCGACGAGTTCATCTTCTACGACGACCTCGTCCGGAAGAAGCGCGCGGCCAAGAAGAAGAAGAAGCCGCGCCCCGCCCCGCGGCCCAAGCCCAGCGCGAGCGCCCCGGAGACCCCGAGCGCACAGGAGACGCCGAGCGCCGCGGACACCTCGGGGGACAAGGAGGAGGCCTTCGAGCTCGTACTGGCGGTGGTCGAGAGCCTCTTCAAGGACCGGGACGGCGCGCTCTGGGGCTCCATGGTGAAGCAGACGCTCAAGCGGCGGCGGCCGCAGTTCGACGAGAGCTACTACGGCTACCGGAGCTTCAATCAGCTCCTCGACGACATGCGAAAGGGCCGGCTCCTGGAGACGGCCATGGACGAGAAGTCCGGTAACTTCATCATCCACGGCTTCGGCTCGGACGCATGACGCGAAGCGCGTGAGAGGAAGCTCCGAGAGCCGGAACCCGCGTCGTGCGGGCTCAGCCGTCGCCGTGGTACTCCGTTGGGTACCGAGGCACGTAGCTCGTCGCAGCGAGGCTCGACGCAAAGCTGCCTGACCTGCCCGACCGACAGCGCCCGACCGACAGTGCCCGACACGCCCCTCCCCCACGCTTCCGCCCCCGCATCGCACGCCGCGCTCGCCGGTGTCGACGACCACGTACTCCCGGCGGGGTGCGATGTGCTGCGCTCGGCGCTTCCGGGGCCGCGCGTGTGCGTCATCGGGGCCGTTCACGGCGACGAGCCGGCGGGGTTGC
>JBCCAW010000680.1:0-2979 GCA_039814655.1 Myxococcota bacterium
CCGGTGAGTTCAGCCTGCGCAAGGACGTGATCCAGGATCTGCGCATCCCGTCGGACTGGGGCCTTGAGATCGGCGTGCTCAGCGAGATGGCGCGCAACTACGCCAACAACCGTATCTGTCAGGCGGACTCATTCAAAACGGGGGGCATTGTGTCAGCTGTGCTGGCCGATGAGGGCCAGCGGGTCCGACGGGGCCAGGTTCTCGCGCGCCTGGACATGGGTGAAGTTGACGCCCGAGTGTCGCAGGCTCAGAGGCGGGTGCTCCAGGCTGAACAAGGCACCGCCGCAGCGCAGCAGTCGGTCGCCGAAGCGCGGCAGGGACAAGCCCAGGCGCAGGGCGTGCTCGACGCCGCCCGTGCAGCCGCCGCAAACGCCCGCCGCGACCTCGAGCGAGCGCAGTCCCTCTTCGCTGACAGCGTCGCGACGGCCGCACAGGTCGAGGATGCAGAGACTGGCCTGGAGGTTGCCGAGGCGGCAGTCCGTCAGGCCATGGCCGGTCTTCAAGCCGCTGCCGAAGGTGTTGCGCGAGCCGAAGCCGGGGTTGCAGGGGCCCGCGCTGGTGCAGGTGTAGCCCGAGCTGGCGTCCAGGAAGCCGCCTTCAACCGTCGGTACGCCGTCGTCCGCGCGCCCGCCAACGGTGTGGTGCTCCGGCGGTCGGTGGAAGCTGGTCAGCTTGTGGGGGCAGGCCAGACGGCCTTCGTCGTCTCCGATGCCTCCGAGGGCTGGGTGGTTCGTGTCGGCCTGGCTGACCGAGACGCCGTGCGCGTCCGCCTCGGCGACGCGGCGGTGGTCCGGACAGACGCCTACCCCGGAGTTCCCTTCCGAGCATCCGTCTCCGAAGTCTCGGAGGCTGCGGACCCGCTCACAGGCACCTTCGAGGTCGAGCTCGCGGTAACAGACCGGGAGGAGCGCCTCCGCTCCGGGCTGGTGGCTAACGTCGAGTTGGACGTGGGTGCGGCCGAGGGCGTGCTCGTCGTCCCCGTGGAGGCGCTTGCCGAGGGCGACGGCGACCGCGGGGTCGTGTTCGTGGTCGAGGGCGAAAACCCTGCTGTGGCTCGCCGCCGGGACGTCCGGCTCCTCCGGCTCGCAGGCGCCGACGTGCTGGTGGCCTCTGGCCTGGAACGCTCAGGCCGCGTCGTGACCGCAGGCGCGACCCGGCTCGCCGACGGTGACACGGTGCGCGTGTCGCCGCAGGCTACAGCTCTCCGGTAAGCCGAGCTCTCGCCATCCACCACCTGGCTCTTTCCACTGAACGGCGCCGCACTGGCGCCTGACCTCTCACCTCCTGTCATGCGCCTCCCTGCCCTCGCCGTCCGCAATCGGGCGTTCGTCACTGTCGCAACGGCCCTCGTCGTCGCCATCGGTGTGCAGAGCCTCGTCTCGATGCCGCGCTCTGAAGACCCCCAGTTCGACATCTCCGCGTCGCGCGTGGTGGCCGTCTTCCCCGGCGCAGGCCCCGAAGACCTGGAGTCGCTCGTGGTGGACCCGCTCGAAGCAGCCATCAACGAGGCCGACGACCTCGACCGGATCGAAACCACGATCCAGGATGGTGTGGCCATTCTGAACGTCGAGTTCGACACGATGACGGACCCTGACGAGACTTACGACGACGTCGTGCAGGCGGTCGCGCAGGTCCGCCCTCGCCTCCCAGAGGGGGTCGCGCTTCTAGAAGTGGACAAGACGTCACCGCGGTTGACACCGGTATTCCAGGCCGCGCTGGTGTCCGAGGGTGCCAGCGACCTGACGCTCACACGCGAGGCCGACCGTCTCGCGGATGCTCTCGAGCGAGTCAACGCCGTGCAGACGGCTGATGTGTGGGCGGTGCCAACACCCGAGGTTCGCGTGGGGCTGGACCCCGAGCGGCTCCGCGAGACCGCGGCCGAGAGCCAGGTCCCGCCGTACGTCGGCTCGATGGTCAAGAATGAGCAGGACATGGAGCGCCTCGCGCAGTGGCTCGGCTCGCGCGGCTGGTCGCGCTGAACCCGTCGCGCCGTGTTCCTCGACCTCTTCTTCGACCTCCGCGCCGCCGGCGTTCCGGTCACGATCGGCGAGTACTTCGCGCTGGCCGGCGCGATGGAGAAGGGCGTCGCGGAGTACGACGTCGAGCGCTTCTACTACCTCGCGCGCGCGAGCCTGTGCGCGGACGAGCGCCAGCTCGACCGCTTCGACCGCGTCTTCGCGGCGTGGTTCGAGCGGATGGAGGCGATCGAGGACCCATTCCAAGCGGTCCCGCCCGAGTGGCTGGAGCGGATGGGCGAGCGCTTCTTCACCGAGGAGGAGAAGGCGAAGATCCGCGAGATGGGCGGCTTCCGCGAGCTGCTCGAGACGCTCCGCAAGCGGCTCGAGGAGCAGGGCGAGCGGCACGAGGGCGGCTCGAAGTGGATCGGGACCGGGGGCACGTCGCCCTACGGCGCCTACGGCTACCACCCCGCCGGGATCCGGATCGGCCAGAGCGGCTCGCGCCACCGGCGCGCCGTCAAGGTCTGGGACCGCCGCGAGTTCCGCGACTTCGACGGCGACGTCGAGCTCGGCACGCGCCAGATGAAGCTGGCCCTGCGCCGCCTGCGGAAGTTCACGCGCGAGGGCGCGGCGGACGAGCTCGACCTCGACGAGACGATCGAGCGCACCGCGCGGAACGCCGGGTACCTCGACCTCGCGCACCGACCGGAGCGCAAGAACCGAGTCCGCGTCCTGCTGCTGCTCGACGTCGGCGGCTCGATGGACGACCACGTCGGGCTCGTCGAGCAGCTCTTCTCCGCGGCGCGCTCCGAGTTCAGCGGCCTCGAGACCTTCTACTTCCACAACTGCCCCTACGAGCGGGTGTGGCGCACGAACGGCCGGCGGCGCGGCGGGATGCTCGACACGTACGAGCTCATGCGTACCTACGGCCCCGACCACCGCGTCGTGCTCGTCGGCGACGCGAGCATGGGCATGTACGAGATCACCGAGCCCGGCGGCAGCGTCGAGCACTGGAACGAGG
>JBCCAW010000831.1:0-1803 GCA_039814655.1 Myxococcota bacterium
CGTGGTGACGCCCGGTGACCCCACCACGGAGCTGCTCGCCGCCCTGCTCATGGCGAAATGCCAGGCCATTCTCGATGACGAGGGGCTTCCGCTACGCTGCGGGCGCGTGGACCTGGAGGAAACACCGACCAATACCGTGCGCTTCGCCGGGCGACCCGAAGAGGTGCTGCCCCAGCGCGAGGGCTGGTGGACGCGCGCCGATGGGAGCACGCGCTGATGCCCTCGGACGAGGAGCTCCGCGCCGCGTTGGCGCTAGGGCAGACCGCGCATCCCGAGCGTGACGAGCGAAACCGGAACGCCGGCGCACCCTCAAGGCCGGCCCTTCCCCATCCGTTCAATGACTCGATGGATCCCACCGTCGCGCGGCTCCCCACCGCCCAGGAAGCGCGTCGTGCACGGCTGGTGTCCCTGGCTGGGGGCACGCTGGGCGAGGACTACCTCGTCGACGGGGTCGCGCTCATCGGCCGGAGCGGCGAGTGCGACATCATCCTCGCTCATGCCGGCGTGAGCCGGCAGCACGCGCGGCTGGAGCGCGACGTCGACGGTCGCTACGTCGTGGAAGACCTCGGGAGCCGCAACGGCACGCTGCTGAACGGCCGGCCGGTCAAGAGGCATGCACTCCGCCCCGGGGACCGCATCCAGCTCGGCGCCGGGACCGTGCTCCTCTTCACCGTGGAGGACATCGCCGAGCACGCCGCCGACGAGACGCGCCGGCTTCAGGGCGTCGCCTGGCTCGCCGCGGGCATCGCCCATGACTTCAAGAACGTGCTCGGCGTCGTGGCCCAGAGCCTCGCGCATCTCGAGCAGGTCGAGGAAGGGCCCGAGCGCGGCGAATGCCTGCAGGACGCGCGGCAGGCCACGGAGCAGGCCATCGCCCTGGCGCGGCGACTGGTCACGGTGGCGCGGCCGGGACGGCGCGAGCGCCAGCCCATCGTGCTCGACCGCTTCATCGCCGACGCCGTGCCGCTGGTGCGCCGGCTCCTTCCCCATCAGGTCCGCCTCGAGGCGCAGGCGGCCCCGGGGCTCCTGGTCTACGGCCACGAGGACGAGCTCCACCAGGTGCTGATGAACCTGGTCCTCAACGCGCGGGACGCCATGCCCGAAGGCGGCACCATCAGCCTCATGGGCGAGTACGACGCCACGCGTCGCCGCGCGCGGCTCACCGTGTCCGACGACGGGGTCGGCATGAGCGCAGCGACGCAAGCGCGCATCTTCGAGCCCTTCTTCACCACCAAGGCCGGGAGCGGAGGCACGGGGCTGGGCCTGGCCATGGTCTACTCGCTGGTGAAGAACGGCGGCGGCGACCTCGAGGTCGAGAGCCGGCCGAGCGAGGGAACCACCTTCCGCCTCTACTTCCCGGCGGGCGGCGAAGGGCTGCCCGCGGCCAAGCCCACGGTAGGGTTCCGCCGGCCCTCGCTCGTGCAGGACTCCCCGCATTCGGGCTCGCCGGTACGCCAGAGCGACGATGAGCCGTCGGTGATTCAGCCCGTCGAGCCCGAGCCCGAGCCCTCGCTGGTCGTGGTGCCGAGGAAGCCCTCGGCGCTGCCGCCGGAGGTCACGCGGGCCCGGCGCATCGACCGGCTGCGCGTGCTCTTCGTCGACGACGAGCCGCTTCTCGTGAAGAGCACCACGCGCCTGCTCCGCGCCCACGCCGAGGTGCTCGCCTGCGGCCTCGGGGCCGAGGCCTTGGCGCTGGCCGAACGCGACGCGGACTTCGACCTGGTGCTCCTCGACCGGCGCCTGCCGGACGCGCCCGGGGACGAACTCCTCGAGGCCTTCGCGGCGGTGCTTCCCGGCGTCCCC
>JBCCAW010000410.1:0-5459 GCA_039814655.1 Myxococcota bacterium
ACGCCGGCCAGGGCAAGAAGGTCCCGCTCTCGCAGGCCGGGCGCATCCAGGATCTCATCGCCCTGGTGCCCGACGCGAAGGTGTCGAGCACGGCCAAGGATCTCTTCGGCAAACTCGAAGACATCGACGAGGTGCCGGCCGTCGCCAAGCCGCGGAACCTCAAGGCGACCTTGCGTCCCTACCAGAAGAAGGGCTTCAGCTGGCTCGCCTTCCTCCACAAGCTGGGGAGCGGCGGCATCCTCGCCGACGACATGGGTCTCGGAAAGACGCTCCAGACCATCGCGCTCCTCCTCTGGGCCAAGAACAAGGAGAAGGGGAAGCTCAACCTCGTCGTCGCACCCACCAGCGTCGTTCCCAACTGGGAGCGGGAGCTGAACAAGTTCGCGCCCGCGCTCTCCACGGTGGTGTGGCACGGCCCGAACCGCTTCGATCGCGAGGAGGAACTCGAGGACGCGGACGTGATGATCACGTCCTACGCGCTCATGCGCCGGGACGAGGAGCTCCTCGGCCGGCTGGACCTGCGCTACGCGATCCTGGACGAGGCGCAGCACATCAAGAACCCCGCGAGCCACACGGCGCGGGCCGCGAAGAAGCTCAAGAGCGAGCGGCGCCTGGCGCTCACGGGAACGCCCATCGAGAACCGGCTGAGCGAGATCTGGAGCATCTTCGACTTCGCGTCGCCGGGGCTTCTTGGCGACCTCAAGGGCTTCGAAGAGAAGGTGGCCCGGCCCATCGACCGGGGCGACGAGGAGACCGCGAAGCGGCTCCGGAACACCATCCAGCCCTTCGTGCTTCGGCGCCTGAAGTCCGACGTGGCCGACGACCTCCCGGAGAAGATCGAGCACGAGCTGGTCGTCCCCATGAGCGACGAGCAGTCGCTGCTCTACAAGCAGATCCTCGCCGAGGTGCGGAAGAGCGTGCTCAGCGAGGTCGAGGAGAAGGGCGTCTCCAAGGCCCAGATCCAGATCCTCGCGGCGCTCACGCGGCTCCGGCAGGTGGCCTGCGATCCGCGGCTCATGAAGCTCGAGAACAAGGAGTTCATGGACGACGACTCGGGCAAGCTCGCGGCTCTTCGGGAGATATTGCTCAACGCCGTCAACGGCGGACACCGGGTGCTGGTCTTCAGCCAGTTCGTCACGATGCTCAAGCACATCCGGGACGCGCTCGAGGAAGACGGCATCACCTACGAGTACCTCGACGGCTCGACCAAGGACCGGGCCGAGCGCGTGGACCGCTTCAACGAGGACGACTCCATCGGCGTCTTTCTCATCAGCCTCAAGGCCGGCGGCACGGGGCTCAACCTCACGGGCGCGGACACGGTCGTGCACTTCGACCCCTGGTGGAACCCGGCGGTCGAGGACCAGGCGACGGACCGGGCGCACCGCATCGGCCAGGAGCGGCACGTCAACGTCTACCGCATCATCGCGAAGGGCACGGTCGAGGAAAAGATCCTCGAGCTCAGCGCGAAGAAGCGTGCGCTCATGGAGAGCGTGCTCTCCACGGAGGGGAGCCCGCTCAAGGGGCTGACGCGCAAGGACGTCGACGCGCTCTTCAGCGACTGAGCTTCCGGGGAGGCAAGGCAGGCGTCGAGCGCCGGGAAGAGCGTTCTGTCCAGCAGCGGTTAGACTTCGCCCCATGTGGCGGATTCTCGCTTTCGTGACCCTCTCGGCGTGCACGGGGAGCGACGCACCGAGCACCCCGGATCCCGCTCCCCTTCCAAGCTGCCGGCAGCGCACGCTCCGCACCTGCGACGTGCGTCAGCCGGAGTGCCAGGAGGCGCTCGTCGCGGTGCTGGGCTGCCTTCGCGGTCGCACGGTACGCACGCTGCCCGTCATCGAGGTCATCGACGTCGAGACCGCGAGGGCGCGCCTCGAGGCAGAGTTCGCCATGGACGCCATGACGATGCCGGAGCCGCCCTTCGAGGAGGAGGTGGAGGTGCTCCGGGCGCTCGGCCTCATCCCCGAGGGCGTCGACCTCTTCGATGCGCAGATCGAGAGCTTCGTGACGGGCGTCGCGGCTTTCTACACGCCGGACACGAAGGTCGTGACCATTCTCGACCGCGGCCGGCCGCTTCGCAGCGACGACACCGTCGCGACGCTCTTGCACGAGCTGGTGCACGCGGCCCAGGACGAAGAGTCGGACCTCGCGACGGCCCTCGACGAGGCGGAGAGCTGGGAGGAGTACTTTCAGCTGCTCTCGCTCATCGAAGGCGAGGCCACCTTCTTCGAGCTGGAGGCGCTCCTTTGGATGCAGGGGGTGGGGCCCGACGCCCCCGGAGTCGACTACTCGGGTTGGGAGCGCCTCTTCGTCGAGCTCGACGCGATCACCCAGGAGGACTTCGATGCGGAGCCCGCGTCCCTTCTCTGGGCGGCAGAGATCGCCCCCTACCACTACGGCACGCGCTGGCAGTGGAACCGCTGGTTCGCAGGAGGCGATGGCGCCGTCGTGTCCGCTTTTGCCGGCGCGGCTCCGGCTTCGAGCGCCGAGTTCATGGCCGATCCCTTCCGCGGGGGATTCGCCGCCCCGCGCCGTCCCGTTGCCTGCGACGTGCCCGAGGCGCCGGCCCCTTTCCTCCTCGCAGACGCAACGGAGCTCGGTCCGGCCGTCACCTATGCGGTCCTTCGCGAGACGGGCGCGGAGCATCTCACCGCGCTCGCCTTCGCAGAGCTCTGGCAGGGCGACCAGCTCTCCAGCTACGGGAACGCAAGCGGCGAGAGTCTCGGCGTGTGGCGCGTGCAGCTTGCTTCCGAAGCGCTCGCGTCGGACCTCTCCCTCCGCCTTTCGACCGCGGGACATCGCAGCTCTGTTCGCGGCGGCCTCGTGACCGCGGTCGTGGGCCCAGAAGCGGTGAGGGATGGCTGGCGCTGGGACGCCGAGGGGCCCTGCGGCCCGCCGGAGTGAGAGCGCAGGCTACCCACGTGCGCGCGGCGTCCCGGTAGCCAGCCGCGGCGGGCTCGTGCGACGCTCGTCCCATGACCGTCGCGGTCCTCACGAGCGGTGGCGATTCCCCCGGTATGAACTCCGCCGTGCGCGCGGTGGTCTTCCTCGCCGCGGCCCGCGGCGGCCCGGTCGTCGGCGTCGAGCGGGGCTACCTAGGCCTTCTGGACCGGCGCTTCCGGCCCCTCACGCGCGACGTCGCCGGGGGACTGGCGCCGCTGCCGGAAGTCTCCGTGCACGGGAACCTCGGCGGCTCCTTTCTCGGGTCGGCCCGCTGCAAGCCTTTCTACACGCCGGAAGGCCGCGCCACGGCGGCGAAGAGCCTCGCCGAGTTCCAGGGCCTGGTCGTCATCGGCGGCAACGGATCGCTGGCGGGGGCGCATCGCCTCGCGGAGGAACACGGCGTACGCCTCGTCGGCGTCCCCGCGAGCATCGACCACGACATCGGCTGCACCAACACGGCCATTGGCGTCGACTCGGCGCTGAACACCATCGTTTCGGCCTGTGACCGCATCAGCGATACGGCCCGGGCCCATCGACGCGCCTTCGTCGTCGAGGTCATGGGCCGGCGCTCCGGCTACCTGTGCATGGCGGCAGCCGTGGCCACGGCCGCCGATGCGGCGCTCTTCCGTGAGGCCGGCCGCAGCGAGGACGAGCTCGTCCAGAACCTCGCGAACCTCGTGCGGCGCAGCTTCTCCGGCGACCGGGACAAGCAGCGCGTACTCATCTTGAAGGCCGAGGGCGTGGAGGTGCCGTGCACGCGGCTCGTGCGGCGCGTCCAGGAGCTCCTGGGAGACGAGCTCGAGACCATGGGAGCCTCCGTGCGCGCCACGGTGCTGGGTCATCTGGTGCGCGGCGGCCCACCCAGCTACCAGGATCGCGCCGTCGCCGGGCGCTTCGGCGCCGTGGCGCTCACCTCCCTGCTGAACGGCAAGAGTGACGTGATGACGGCGTGGAGCCCGCCGGTGGCCGGCGGCGAAGACACCGTCGACCGGCACGTGAAGCTCTTCGGTCTCGGCGAGGTGCTCGAGGAGACGGAGCGCCTCCTCGACGGGTCAAGCCCTGTGACTCAAGCGCGGGTGAAAGCCATGGCGCGCATGGCCGGCGTGCTCGCACTCTGAGTCAGCGCGGTCGCGGCCACGGGCGGATCGCCTCGAGGGGCCTTCGTGCCCCGGCCGCTTTGCCCAGCTCCGGATCGGCGCCGGGCCGGCTACGCCCAGTTCTCGCTCCCGAGGCCCCTCGCGTGGCAGAGTGAAGGCGTGCCGCGTGGGGGGGAAGCCCGCTTCAAGGGCCGCTTGGGTATCGGCCTACGTAAGGCCACCAAGGAGATCTTGGCTGCCGAGGGCCGGGATCGCGATCGTTTCCTCGCGGCTTTGCCGGAGGAGCTACGTGGGCCTCTGACGGAGCGCTACGTCGCCACGGTTTGGTATCCAACGGCGCCCATGGAGAGTCTCTTCGCACACATGGCGAAGGAGCTCGGCGCGGAGCCCGAGGCCTTCGCGCGGCGGCTGGGCGCGACTACGGTGAACGCCAGCGCGGGCCCTATGGGCCGATCGCTCATCGCGCTCATCGCGACGCCGCCGCGCCTCGCGAAGTACGCCAACACCGTGTGGAGGCAGCTCCATGATGAGGGCCGTCTGGACGCGCGCTTCGACCGCGCCGAGGGCCGCCTCGTCGCGGAGAGCAGCGGGTGGAGCAGCCACGGCCCGCTCACCTGCTTGACCACTCTGGGCAGCATGGAGGCCATCGCCGAGCGCATGCGAGGCTACGAGTTCACCTCCTCGGAGCGCGAAACATGCGTATCCGCAGGGAGCGCGACCTGCCGCCTCGTCCTGCGCTTCCGTCGAACGTAGATCCCGCCCCGCCGAGCATGCCACGAGCCGAGCCCCGTCGCCGGCTCAGACGCCGTCGAGGTGGGCGAGCACGCGCGCGGTCAGGGCCTCGCTGTCCGTTCCAAAGAGGCGGGTGCCGTGGGCGCCGGGGGTAAACTCCTCGAAGGACCAGCCCACGGTGCCGGCGAAGCCCTCGTTCCAGGCCGCCTCGGAGCGCGGGTAGGCGAAGAGAATCGGGAGCGTCCCGAGGAAGTCCCGGTGGTCCGCGATGGCGTTCTGGCTTTCCGTGTAGGACCCGCCGGAGAGAAACACGAGCGCCGCGGGCGCGAAGGCGTTCGACTGCGTCCAGACCGCATGGTCGAGCACCGTCGTGGTGCCGTTCGAGGCGCCGACGAAGGCGAGGCGCTCGGGGTCCGGCGCGCAGGGGAGCGTCGCGAGGAAGGCGACGCCGGCGGCGGCGTCGAGGCGCGCCGTGGCGCCGAGGTAGGCTTCCCGCGGCTCGCCGGCCGAGCCCCCGGCCCCGCGCCGGTCGACGTTGAGCACGGTGAAGCCGGCGTCCCGGAGCGATTCCCGAAAGACCAAGGGGAAGCCGCTGCGATCGTTGGAGGGCGGGATCATGTGAAAGAGCAGCACCGCCGGCCCGTCCGCCGCGGCGACCTGGAGGTCCGCCTCGAGGCGCACGCCGTCGCT
>JBCCAW010000559.1:0-3996 GCA_039814655.1 Myxococcota bacterium
CCCTGCGCGGAGGCCACCGGGGCGACGAGCAGACCGGCCAGCAAACTGGCCAGCAGGCCGACGACCCGGGCGACCCCGGCGAGCTTCCACGTCACCGGGAGAGCTTAGTACGCCCCTCGAAAAGCGCCGTCTCGCGACCTTTCAATCCGGGCGGGGAGTCGGACTGTCCAGTCATCTGGACAGCTGGTGTCATGTTGGCTGGACAGGTTATGGGTCCGCGGGTGTAATGGCGTTCGGCCTCGTGCGCCTCATGCCCGCCGGGGAGACGGAGGAGATTTCAGTGCGCACGTCCCGTTTGCCCGGGTTCTACAAGCTGAGCGTGGCCGAGCGCCGCAAGATTGCGGCCTCGGCGCTCGGCGTCGCGCCGGAAGCCCTGGAGGCCGCCCTGGCCGATGGCGGCCTCGAGCTGGCCACCGCCGACAAGACCGTCGAGAACGTGCTCGGGACCTACGCGCTGCCCTTCAGCGTCGGTCTCAACGTGCGCATGAACGGCCGCGACTACCTGGTGCCCATGGTGGTCGAGGAGCCTTCGGTGGTGGCCGCGGCCAGCAACGCCGCCAAGATCATCCGCGGCGGCGACGGCTTCCAGGCCGAGGCCGACGAGCCCGTGATGACGGCGCAGGTGCACCTCGACGGCTCCTCCGAAGGCGCGCCAAAGCGCATCGTAGCCGCGGAGGGAGAGCTGGGCGCGAAGGCCGACGCGGCCGTGCCCGGGCTCCTGCGCCGCGGCGGGGGCTTTCGGGGCCTCGAGGTGCGCGACCTCGGCGAGGGCCTGCTCGCCGTGCACGTGTTCGTGGACTGCCGCGACGCCATGGGCGCCAACCTGGTCAACACGGTGGCCGAGGCCCTCGCCACGCGGCTGGCGGAGCTCAGCGGCGGCGAGGTCGCGCTCCGCATCCTGACCAACCTCTGCGACCGCCGCCTCGTGCGCGTGCGTGCGCACGTGCCCCTCGAAGCCCTCGCCATGGACGCGCGCTCCGGCGAGGCCGTGCGCGACGGCATCGTGCGCGCTTCGCACATCGCCGAGCGCGACCCCTACCGGGCGACCACGCACAACAAGGGCGTGATGAACGGCGTCGACGCGGCGGTGGTCGCGAGCGGCAACGATTGGCGGGCCGTGGAAGCCGCGGCGCACGCCTGGGCCGGCCGCGGCGAGGGCTACGCGCCGCTCTGCACCTGGCGCCGGGCCGACGACGGGGGCCTCGTGGGCGCGCTCGAGATGCCCCTCTCCCTCGGCATCGTCGGCGGCCCCACGCGCGTGCATCGCGGTGCCCAGCTGGCACTGCAAATCGCCGACGTCGCGAGCGCCCAGGAGCTGGCCATGCTCGTCGGCTGCGTCGGCATGGCGAGCAACCTCGCCGCGCTGCGCGCGCTTTCGACGGACGGCATCCAGCGGGGCCATATGGCGCTCCACGCCCGCTCCGTGGCCATCGCCGCCGGGGCCCGCGGCGACGAGGTCGAGCGCGTCGCCGCGCGCATTCACGAGGCTGGCGACGTCACGCGCGCCGCGGCCGAGCGCGCGCTCGCCGAGCTCCGCGCCCCGGCGCCGCGCGCCGGGACGGACTCGGTGTACTGAGAGCGGCCCGCGCTCGCGCGCGAGGAGCCGGCGCGTGACCGGGGTCGAGCTCGGGCCCTGGAACCCCGTTTTGTGACCTCCGGCGCAGCGTGTAGCGTCGCCCTCCGTGAGCCGCCCGAAGCGCCGCCGCCCTGCCCGCAAGCGCGCGGCCTCGCGCTCGTCGGAGCCACCGCAGCCGCTCTTCGAGGGCTACACGCCCTTGGAAGGCGCCTACGACGAGCTCTTCACCGCCGGCGGCAAGGCCCGGCGCGGTCGCGGTCCCGTGGTGCGCCGCCTCGACGCCGTGGGCCTGCGCGACTTCCGGCTCCGGCAGCGCCTCGCAGACAACTCCTTTCTCCGGAGCGGCATCACCTTCCGCGTCTACTCGGACCAGCGCGGCATCGAGAAGATCTTCCCCTTCGACCTCATCCCGCGCATCGTCAGCGGGCCCCGCTGGGAGCGCCTCGAGCGCGGGCTCGTGCAGCGCGTGGCGGCGCTCAACGCGCTCCTCGGCGACCTCTACGGCGCGCAGAAGATCCTGAAGGACGGCGTGATCCCCAAGGAGATCGTGCTCGGGTCCAAGGGCTACATTCCAGCGCTCCACGGCGTCCGCCCGCCCGGCGGCGTGTACGTGCACGTGGCGGGCATCGACCTCATTCGCGGGCCCAGCGGCGAGTTCCTCGTGCTCGAAGACAACGCCCGCACGCCCAGCGGCGTGAGCTACGTGCTCGAGAACCGCCTCGTCATGAAGCGCGTCTTCCCCGGGCTCTTCCAGCACCTCGAAGTCCGCGGCGTGAACGAATACCCGCAGCGCTTGCGCGGGGCCCTCGACGGGCTGGCCGAGGCTCATGTGAGCGAGCCGGGCCAGAGCGTCGTGCTCACGCCGGGCCAGTACAACAGCGCCTATTTCGAGCACAGCTTCCTGGCGCGGCGCATGGGGGTGCCCCTGGCGCAGGGGAGCGATCTCTTCGTGCACGACGACCGGGTGTTCGTGAAGACCACCAAGGGTCCCGAGCGCATCACGGCCATCTACCGGCGCATCGACGACGAGTTCCTCGACCCGGAGGCCTTCCACCCGGACAGCCTGCTCGGCGTTCCCGGTCTCGTTCGCGCCTACGCCAAGGGCCACGTCGTGCTCGCCAATGCCCTCGGCAACGGCTGCGTCGACGACAAGGCCGTGTACCCCTTCATCCCCGAGGCGGTCCGCTACTACCTCGGCGAAGACCCGATCCTCGACCAGGTGGAGACCTTCCTCTGCAGCGACGACGTCGCGCGCCAGCACGTGGTCGAGAACCTCGGCTCCATGGTCGTGAAGGCCGTCGACGCCTCCGGCGGCTACGGCATGCTCTTCGGGCCCACGAGCACGAAGAAGCTCCAGAAGGAGTTCGCGCGGCGCCTCGCGGACAACCCGCGCGGCTACATCGCCCAGCCCGTGGTGGAGCTCTCCACCTGCCCGACCTGGACCAAGGCCGGCGTGGCGCCGCGGCGCGTGGACTTCCGGCCCTACATCGTCACCGGCGAGTCGAGCTGGGTGCTCCCCGGCGGGCTCACGCGCGTGGCGCTTCGCGAGGGCAGCTACGTGGTCAACTCGAGCCAGGGCGGCGGCAGCAAGGACAACTGGGTCATGGGCACGGACGACGGCAGCGTGGAAGGCGCTGCGGGCGACGCCGAGGGGGCCGAATGATCTCCCGCGTCGCCGGGAGCTGCTTTTGGCTCCACCGCTACGTCGAGCGGGTCGAAAACCTCGCTCGCCTGGTCCGCGTGAACCGATCGTTCGTCTTGGACGTGCCCCTCGCGGACCACGACCGCTGGCTCCCGCTCATCATCGTCTGCGGCGAGCGCGAGCGCTTCGCCGAGCTCGTGGGCGACGCCGCGACGGCGCCGGACCAGGCCGTGGAGGACTACCTGGTCTGGGATACGCGAAACCCGGTCTCCCTCGTCGAGTCCGTGCGCTGGGCCCGGGAGAACGCGCGCACCACGCGTGAGGTCATCTCCCTGGAGATGTGGGAGACGCTCAACGACCTCTGGAACTACCTCAAGCGCGGCCCGGGCCGTCGCGCCTATGGCACGGACCGGGACGCCTTCTACAAGCGCGTCAAAGACCACGCGGACCTCTTTCTCGGCCTTGCCGAAAGCACGCTCCTCGACGACGAACCGCTGGCGTTCATGCGCCTCGGCATGTGGCTCGAGCGCGCCATGCAGACCGCGCGCATGCTCGACGTGAAGCACCACATGCTCGGTCCGGGCCGACCCGGCGGCGAGTCGCCGGTGGAGGTCGCCCAGTGGAGCGCGCTCCTCTACAGCTGCGGCGCGGCGGAGGCCTACGCCAAGCGTGGTCCCGGGAGCGCGGCCCCGCAGGGCGTGGCCATTGCGTCCTTCCTGCTCGGCGAGCCCCTGCTCCCGCGGAGCGTGCTCGGCTGCTTCGACCGGGCCGAGGCGAC
>JBCCAW010000261.1:0-8050 GCA_039814655.1 Myxococcota bacterium
GCTTCCGCCCGCCCGCGTCGGGGTCGGCGGTGTCTGCTTTGACCTCTTCCCAGCTCGTCGTGACCAGGCCCTGCTTTTCGAGTTTGGTCAGCAGCGGGTAGAGGTTGGAGGGCGCGAGTTTGAAGTCGCCGTCGGATCGGGCGGCGATCGATTTCGAGATCGAATAGCCGTACGACGGAGCCTCGCCCAATATGGCGAGGACGACGAGCTCGGAGAGGCTCACGGACGCAGCCGGTTCAGCATGCGCGGGAAGGGCACGGTCTCCCGCACGTGCTTCAGGCCGCAGAGCCAGGCCACGGTGCGCTCGACGCCGAGGCCGAAGCCTGCGTGAGGGAAGCTCCCGAACTTTCGGAGGTCCCGGTACCAGTCGAAGGTCTCCAGATCGAGGCCGTGGGCGGTGATGGCCGCCTCGAGCGTCGCCAGGTCGTCCTCGCGCTGGCCGCCGCCGATGATCTCGCCGTAGCCCTCGGGCGCGAGCACGTCCATGCCGAGGGCCCGGCTCGGGTCCTCGGGGTCTCGCTTGAAGTAGAAGGCTTTCAGGGCCATCGGGTAGTGCGTGACCATCACGGGACGGTCGAAGGCCTCGGCGATGACCGTCTCGTCGTCGCCGCCGAAATCGTCGCCCACCTTCGCGTCGATGCCCCGGTCCTGGAGCAGCTTCACCGCCTCGTCATAGCGAAGGCGCGGGAAGGGCTTCTGCACCGCCTCGAGCTTCGCCGTGTCGCGCTCGAGCACCTTCAGCTCCTCCCGGCGCCGGTCGAGCACGCGGCTCACCACGCTCACCAGGAAATCCTCGGCGAGCTGCAGGTCCCCTTCGAAGTCCATGAAGGCGACCTCGGGCTCGACCATCCAGAACTCCTGGAGATGGCGCCGGGTCTTCGACTTCTCCGCGCGGAAGGTCGGGCCGAAGCAGTAGACCTTGCCGAAGGCGGCGGCGCCGGCCTCCATGTAGAGCTGGCCCGTCTGCGAGAGGTAGGCCGGCTCGCCGTGGTAGTCGGTCTCGAAGAGCGTCGTGGTGCCCTCGGCCGCGTTGGGCGTGAAGATGGGCGCGTCGAGGAGCGTGAAGCCGTTGTCGTCGAAGTAGTCGCGAATGGCGGCGACGATCTCCGCGCGTACGCGAAGGATGGCGTGTTGGCGCTTGGAGCGGAGCCAGAGGTGGCGCCGGTCCATGAGGAAGTCGACGCCGTGCTCCTTCGGCGAGATCGGATACTCCTCGCTGGGAGCGGCGACGACGTCCAGGGCGCTCACCTTGAGCTCGTAGGTGCCCGGCCGCTTCGGGTGCTCGCTGACCGTGCCCTTCACGCGAAGCGAGGTCTCCTGCGTGAGCTGCGCCGCGCGCTCGAAGAGGGCCTCGTCCTGCTTCTTCACGACGACGCCCTGCACGATGCCGGAGCCGTCGCGGAGCTCGAGGAACTGGAGCGACTTGCTCCCCCGGCGATTGTAGAGCCAGCCCTCGACGAGGATCTCGTCGCCGACGTGTTGACCGAGGGAAGCGATGGGCGTGGCCGCGCTCATGATGGGGGGTGGTAGCGCAGCCGAGGGGGTGACGGAAGCTCGGTGTGCGGCGGGGCCGAAGAGGCCCTATGCCGCCCACTCCCATGGAGGTCTTCACGAGCGAGGTGCGCACGCTTCAAGTGCAGCTCGGCCCCGGCGAACGGCTGGTGGCGGCGCTGACGCGCGTGCTGGTCCGCGAGGAGGCCTCCTTGGCCTGGGCCCGGGGCGTCGGTCGGCTCCAGGAAGCCGAGCTCACCGGCGCCGACGGCGGCGCGCGTCGTATCGGCGCCGGCGAGCTCCTGGTGCTCGAGGGCACGCTTCGCCCGGAGGGGAACGAGCTCCGGGTCACCGTAGCCGCGGCCGGCGAGGTCTTCGGTGGGCGCCTGGACGAGGCCGTGGTGGCCGCCGTCGACGTGGAGCTCCGGCTCGTGTCGCTCGGCGATGCGCTGGAGGTCGACGAAGGCGACGCGGGGACGCCGAGCTCCGTGGGCTGGGGAGACGTCGCCTCGGCGAGCGAGTCCGGCGCGAACACGGGCGCGGGAGGAAACACGGGCTGGGCCGACGTGGCCGCCGCGAGCGCGGAGGCGACCAAGACCGCCGTGATGGACGACGCGCTCGAGAGCTGGGCCGAAGGCGGCGCCAAGGTCGAGGCGCGGAAGCGGCAGGAATTTCGTCGCGAGTCGGCCAAGGAGCGGGTGCAGCGCTTGCGCGCCGAGGGCCAGCGCGTCCCCGGTCGCCGAGACGGCGTACGCAAGGGCAAGCTCGCGCGCGCGGCGGCGGAGGCGACGGTGCCGGCCTTCCGGCCCGAGAAGGTCCCCACGAAGCGCGAGCGAAAGAAGGATCTTTCGTTCCTCGAGGAGCCGATCATCGAGGCCGGCGAGCTCGTCGACCACCGTCAGTTCGGACGCTGCCTCGTCGAACGCGTGAACGACGACGGGGGCCTGATGATCAAGCTGCCCAACGGCCGCCGCCGGCTCATCCGCGTGGACGTGCTCGAGGTGCAGGAGCCCACGGAGGACGCCGAGGGGCGCCTCGTCTACCCGCTGCGCCCCAAGCGCAAGAGCTGAGCGCCCTCAGCCCGCGAGGCGCACGCGCGGGTCGAGGGCCGCCACGGCGAGGTCCGCGAGCAAGTTGCCCAGCTGCACCGCGAGGGCGACGAAGAACACGACCCCCATCACCGTGGGGGCGTCGACGTTCACGATGCTCTCGACGGCCAGCTTGCCCATGCCCGGCCAGCCGTAGATTTGCTCGGTGATGATCGCGCCGCCCACGAGGAGGCGCAGGCTGAGCCCGGCCAGCGTCACCACGGGCAGGAGCGCGTTCCGGAGCGCGTGGCCGAGCACGTGCCGTGGCGCGAGTCCCTTGGCCTTCGCCGTGCGGACGTAGTCGCTCTGGAGCGCGTCGAGCATCTCGCTCCGGGTCACGCGCGCATAGGTCGAGGCGCCCAGGATGGCGAGCGTGAAGGCCGGCAGCACCGCGTGCTGAACGTGCTCGAGGGGCGTCGACCCGTAGCCGCCCACGGGGAAGAGTCCGAAGAGGAAGGCCGCGTAGCTCAGGAAGATGGGTCCGGTCACATAGCTCGGCAGGCTCTGGCCGAGATAGGCCGTGCTCATGATGGACGTGTCCTGCCAGCGGTTCCGGCGGAGCGCCGCGAAGACGCCGAAGCCGAGGCCGATGACGAGCTCGAAGAGGAGCGCGAAGGCGCCGAGCAGTAGCGTGCGGGGCAGGCGCCGAAGGATCACCTCGGCGACGGGGTCGTTGTGCAGGAAGGACTCACCAAAGTCGCCCTGAAGCAGGCCGCAGTAGCCGTTCTTCGCCTCGTCGTCGTCGTACACCGGGCTGTTCGGTCGCTGGCAGCGCATGAGCCCGAGGTAGCCGAGGAACTGCGCGTCCACGTCCCGATCGAGCCCGTAGCGTTCGTTGAACTCCTGCACCGCCTCCGGTGTCGCCTGGTTGCCTAGCGTCGCGGCGGCGGGGTCGCCGATCTGCGTCATCAAGAGAAAGACGAGCGTGATGACCGCGGCGAGCACGAGGAAGGCGCTGACCAGCCGCCGGGCGATGTAGGCGCTCATCGCCGGCCCCCGAGGCGGGCGAGGGGAAAGAGCGCCGCGGGCACGGCGCTGCCGCGGCCGAACAGCGAAGCGGCGATGCGCCGCTTCGGGAGGTCGAGCCACACGTCCCGGTAGTCCTGGGCCCAGATGGGATGCGGCCGGTAGTTCATGACGTAGGGCTGCCAAACCTCGAGGGTCAGCGGGAGGTAGGTGAAAGCCCAGGCCGCGTCCCGCGCGAGGAAGTCGCTCGCCTCCCGGTACATGGCAGCGCGTCGCTGGCGGTTCGTCTCCCGCCGGGCCCGGTCGAGCAGCTCGTCGAGCTCGGCGTTTTGGTAGTGCGCCCGGTTCGAGGAGTTGGCGGGCCGGTGGTTCTTCGAATGGAAGAGCGGCTCGAGGAAGCTCGAGGGGTCCGGGTAGTCGATGTTCCAGCCGCTCATGAGCAGCGCTGCGGTCTTGGGTTTGCCCGTCTGCTCGAGGAAGACGGCGAAGGACACGAGGCGAATGCGGATCTCGATGCCGATGCGTGCGAGATCCTGCTGGAGCAGCTCCGCGTAGATGCGGGACACGTCCCCGTCCGAGCCCCAGTATTCGATCACCTCGGGGTAGCCATCGGCGTAGCCGGCGAGCGCCATCTCTTCCCGGGCACGCTCGAGGTCGAAGGACTGGCGGTGCTCGAGCTCCGGGTCGTAGCCCGTGATGGCCGGCGGAAGCGGCTGTCCCGTGGGCAAGATCAGGTTGCCGCGCGATCGGGCCCAGCCCTCGCGGTCGATGGCGTAGGCCACGGCGCGGCGCACGTGCACGTTGTCGAAGGGCGGCATCTCGTAGTTCATCACCACGCCCCAGATGCTGGCGCGCGGGAAGCTGAGGCGCGTCTCCGCCCAGGCCTCCGATTCCGTGAAGAGGCCGCGGTGGTCCAGCGTCTGCCGGTGGAGCGCGTCGATCTGCCCGTTCATGAAGCGCAGGCCGGCCAGGTGCCGCTGGATGTTCTCGAGGAACACCATGCGGTCCGGGCCCACGCGCTCCTTCCAGTAGGACTCGTTGCGCTGGAAGGTGAGCTGCACGCCGCGCTCCCAGCCCTCGAGGACGAAGGGGCCCGTGCCCCCGGGATGCCGGTCCGCTTCGCTGCCGAAGCGCGCGAAGGTCTCCGGCGCCACCGGATAGGCGAAGGGCATGGCCATCACGTAGAGGAAGGACTGGTCCGGTTCCTTCAAGCGAAACTCGACCGTGTAGCGGTCGAGCACGCGCACGCCGGAGATGGCGGCCGCGTCCCCCTCGCGGAAGGCCACGGCGCCTTCGATGGCCTCGTAGAAGCCGGCGCCGGGGCTGCCGGTCTGCTTCCGGAGCAGCCGCTCCATGGTGAACTTCACGTCCCGGGCCGTCAGCTCCCTGCCATCCGGGAGCCCGGGCAAGGCATGAAAGCGCACGCCGCGGCGGAGCCGGAAGCGGAAGACCGTGCCCCCCTCCTGCGGCTCCGGCACGGCGACGGCCAAGCTAGGAACGAGCCCCCCGTCGTGGTCGTAGTCGAGCAGCCCATCGAAGAGCAGGCGAATGGCCATGGTCGAGAGCTCGTCGTAGGCGACCTGCGGATCGAGGCTGCGGACGTTGCTCTCGTGGTGGAAGACGAAGGTGCCTCCATCGCGCGGCGTGGCGTCGCCGGCGCCGGCGTAGCGCGGCCCGTCCGGCCGCTCCGGAGCCAGCGCCATCACGAGCAGCGCGACGGCGATGAAGCCAAGCACGGGGACCACACAGCCGATGGCGTCCCGGCGCCCGCGCGCGGCGCGTCGGGCTTCCTGGGCCGCTTCGGCGCTGGTCTCCGGGTGTCCTGTGCTCACGGGGGCATCACTGCTCACGGGGGCATCACTCCTTGGGGTCGAAGGCATCGCGGAGACCCTCGCCGAGCAGGTTGAAGCCGAACACGGTCATCACGATGAAGGCCGCGGGATAGAGGAGGAGGCGCGGCGCCGAGTCGATGAGCTCGGAGCCTTCCCGGAGCATGGAGCCCCAGCTCGCGTTGGGCGGTTCGACGCCGAGGCCGAGGAAGGAGAGGGCGCTCTCGAAGAGGATGAGCTGCGCAACGAGCGTCGTGCCGAGCACGATGATGGGCCCGGCCACGTTCGGGAGCACGTGGCGAATCAGGATGCGTCCGTGACTCATGCCGAGGGCCCGCGCGGCCAGCACGTACTCGAGCTCGCGCACCTGCAGCGTTTTGGCGCGCACGACGCGGGCGAGCGTCGTCCAGCTCAGGAGCGCCAGGATGAGCACGAGCACCTCGAGGCCCGGGTCCGCCACCACGCGCTTGATGGCGATGGCCAGGAGCAAGAAAGGGAGGCTGAGCAGAAGGTCGACGAGGCGCATGAAGGCCGCGTCCACGGGACCGCGGAAGAAGCCGCTGAGGATGCCCACGAGGGTCCCGAGGCTGACCGCGAGCGCCGTCGCCAAAAACGCCACCAGCATGGTGACCGCGCCGCCGTGAAGAAGGCGGCTCAGCTCGTCCCGGCCGATGCTGTCGGCGCCGAGTAGGTGCCCGGGCACCTCCAGCGGAGCCATGGGGAGCCCCCGCGAGTCGACGAGCGTCTCCCGAAACTGCTCGTTGGGGTCGTGGGGCGCGACCTGCGGGCCCACCACGGCCGTCAGCGTGGCGATGGCCACGAGCGCGAGGCCGAGAAAGGCACCCTTGTTCTTCCGGAAGCGCGTCCAGGCGCGAGGGTCCATCAGCGCGTCACTCCAGACGCCCGCTTCCGCATGGCGCCATGCTCATCGAGCGCACCCGGCGCGTCAATCGTCTTTGCGGCGGCGAAGAAGGCGCCGCTGCCCGGAGCGCCGCGGCTCAGCGACCAAAGGGCGTCGCCGCGCCGGGCTGACAAATGACCACGTTCTCGTCGGTCACGCCGGAGCAGCTCCAGCCCTCCGGGCACTGCGCGCTGGTCCGGCAGCTGCGCGTGCACCGGGCGCCCTCCGCGCCGAGTCCCGCCACGCAGAGCCCGGAGGCGCACTCGTTGCGGTGCGCGCAGGCATCGCCCACCGCGCCTTCCCTGGCACCGGCGCATCCCGGAGCCACGAGCAACGCCCCCGTGAGCAACGCCGCCGTGAGCAAGCCGGCGAGAAGGCGAGGCAGTGCGGGACGCATCGGCAAGACCCTGCCGCGTGGCGCCGCAAACCGCAACGGCCGGATCGTCCGTGATCCATGAGGATCGCGTTTGATCCTCATTTTCCCCCGATAACATCGTTTTGTTGGGTTGCGAGGAAGGCGGCGATACACCGTCGCGCCCCCTGTCGGCCTGCCGTCAGGGACCAAAGAAGCGAAAAATAGCGAGAAATGCGGTGCTCTGGGCCCGTTCGGGACGCCGTGTCATCGGTTTGTATTGACGCGATTCCATTCAATGGAATACAGACATGCATATCGAGTCACATGAGTACTGCGAAGCGACAAACGATCTCACCCGTCTCTCTGGGCTGGTCGGAGACCGAGCTGGACGCGCTGGAGAAGGCGCATCCCGAGGGGCTCGGCGTGCAGGCCATCGTGGCGGCCTTCGCGGAGCGTGGGGACCGGCTCACGGAGGCCACGTTCCGCAAGTACGTGCAGCACGGCCTGCTTCCCCGAAGCCGGCGCGTGCGGCGCCAAGGCAAGCAGCGCGGCTCCGTCGGTCTCTACCCCGCGACGACCGTCCGGCAGCTCGCGCGCATCCGCGCGCTGATGGCCCAGGGCTACACCATCGATGAAATCCGGCGCGAGTTCCTCTTCGTGCGCGGCGACATCGAGGCCCTCGAGCGTCAGCTGCGCCGGGTCTGGGAAGCCCTCGATACGGCGCGCGACGAGCGGGCTGCCTCCGGGGCGAGCGCGGACCCCGCGTTGGGTGCGCAGGTCGCCGAGGCCCGGGACCTCGGCGCGGATTTGCTTCGGCGCCTTCGCGGCATCGAGGAGCGGCTGACGCTGCACGCGCGCATGGCGCGGGCGGCCCTTTAGACGGTGGCGCCGGGGGAGGGCGACCTCCGGCACGAAACGAACGAGCGAGACGGGAGCACGTGGCGATGGAAAACGCGGCGATGGAAAACGGGGCGATAGAGAGCGTGGCTGCCGGCGAGGGCCCGGTAGCGGCGGAGGGCGGTCTCGCGGAGGCGGCGGCGAGCGAGGCCGGGAAGCCGGAGCGAAAGCGGAACCGAAAAAAGCGGAGCCGTCAGCGCGCTCGGACCATCAGCATCCGGCGCCTGAGCAAGTCCGAGCTCAACCGCGGGCGCATGCTCTACCCGGAGACGGACTACTGGAAGCCAAAGTCGCGCTCGGACTGCCAGGACATGGAGCGGCCCTGCCCCTACGTGTCGTGCAAGTACCACCTCTACATCGACGTCCACCCCGTGCGCGGGTCCATCAAGCTCAACTTCCCGGACCTCGAGCTCTGGGAGATGACCGAGACCTGCGCGCTGGACGTGGCCGACCGGAGCGGCATCACCCTCGAAGAGGTCGGCGAGATCATGAACCTCACGCGCGAGCGCGTGCGCCAGCTCGA
>JBCCAW010000438.1:0-5173 GCA_039814655.1 Myxococcota bacterium
CGCGGCAGATGCGGTCCCAGAGCGCGACGAACGCGCGCATCTTGCACATCTCCTCCACGAAGCGGATGCCCGCGTTCACGAAGAAGGAGATGCGCCCGACGACCTGGGGGAAGCGCTCCGCCGGGACCTTGCCGGCCTCCTTGACCGCATCGAGCACGCCGATCGCCGTGACCAGCGCGTAGGCGAGCTCTTGCACCGGCGTCGCTCCGGCTTCCTGCAGGTGGTAGCTGCAGATGTTGATGGGGTTCCACTTGGGAACGCGCTCCACCGTGAAGGCGATCATGTCGGTGATGAGCCGGAGCGAAGGCGCCGGCGGGAACACGTAGGTGCCGCGGCTCAGGTACTCCTTGACGATGTCGTTCTGCGTCGTGCCGCGGAGCTTCGCGACGTCCGCGCCCTGCTCTTCGGCGAGCGCGACGTAGAGCGAGAGCAGCCAGGCCGCCGTCGCGTTGATCGTCATCGACGTGTTCATCTTCTCGACGGGGAGCCCGGCGAAGAGGGTCCGCATGTCGCCGAGGTGCGAGACCGGGACGCCGACCTTGCCGACCTCCCCCCGCGCCAAGAGATGGTCGGCGTCGTAGCCCGTCTGCGTGGGGAGATCGAAAGCGACGCTCAGGCCCGTCTGCCCCTGGGCGAGGTTCGTCCGGTAGAGCGCGTTCGAGGCCTCGGCGGTGCTGTGGCCCGCGTAGGTGCGCATGATCCAGGGACGGTCGCGTTCGCTCATGACTCTCCAGGAAGAGGCGCCTCCGGCGTGAGGTGACCGCCCCGAACGTGTTTACGAGTTAACCCATTCCCGGCTTCGACGCAATGCGTCAACTGCCTCGCTTGGAAGATTACAGTATCGCCGACGGGAATTCGGCTGGATCGAGAGATTTTACACGCTGTGATGGTTCGCGTGACATCAACTCACAGTAAAGTAAGCCGATGGTGACCGACCCACGAAACGCTGCGCTCGGACCTCGCCTGCGCGAGCTGAGGACGAGTCAGGCCCTGACCCAGGGCGATGCCGCGCGGCGTCTCGGTATCTCCCCGGCCTATCTCTCCTTGCTCGAGAAGGGGAAGCGGACCGTTCAGCTTCCGCTGCTCTTCAAGGCCCTCGACCTCTACGGCGTGAGCATGGAGGCCTTCATGGCGTCCGTGGGCGAGAGCCGGGTCGACGCGGGGCTCGCGCGCCTTCTCGACGAGCCGCTGCTCCGGTCCCTGAACCTGAGCGAGGACGACCTTCGGGGCCTGAGCGCGGAGCCGAAGGTGGTCACGACCATCACGGCGCTCTTCAACCTCTACAAGTCGACGCGCAGCCAGCTCGACCAGCTCCTGGCGGAGGGCGCGGCCGGTCCGATGACGAGCGCATCGAGCATCAGCGCATCGAGCACCAGCGCATCGAGCGCGGCATCGAGCGCTGCGGCGGAGTCGCTCCGCCGGAGCCAGCCGCCGGAGGCGCTCAGCCTCGACCCAAGCTACGAGCACCATCCCTTCGACGAAGTGCGCGAGTTCCTCGAGCGGCATCGGAACCACTTCGCGAGCCTCGAGGCGCGCGCCGAGGAGTTCGCCCGGGAGCATGCCTTCGCGCGGCGGGCGAGCGCCGAGACGCTCACGAAGGCCCTCGAAGGTGACTACGGCGTGCGCGTAGCGCGCGAGGCCCAGCCCCTCGGGGCGAGCGTCGTCCGGCGCTTCGACGGGCAGACGCTCACGCTCAGCGAGCGCATGGCCGAGCAGCGGGTGAAGTTCCAGCTCGCCCACACGCTCGCCCTCCGGCTCTTCGACGAAGAGAAGATCCACGAGCCGATTCTCGCGGGCTTCGAGCCGCGCCACACGGAGACGCTGCCGCTCGTGAAGATCCACCTCGCGAACTACTTCGCCGGGGCCCTGCTCCTGCCCTACGGCGTGTTCTTCGATCAGGTGCAGCGCACGCGCTACGACGTCGAGCTCCTCGCGCGCATCTTCGAGAGCTCCTACGAGACCGTGGCGCACCGCATCTGCAACCTCGGTGATCCGAAGCGCCGGGGCGTGCCCATGCACTTTCACCGGGTCGATGTCGCCGGGAACATCTCGAAGCGCTACGCCGGTGACGGGGTGCGCTTCGCGCGCCGTGAAGGCAGCTGCCCGAAGCTCGCGGTGCACCTGGCCTTCATGACGCCGAACGCGGTCCGCAAGCAGTACTCGCGGTATCCCGACGGCTCGACCTTCTTTTGCTTCGCCAAGGTGCAGGCCGAGGCCGAGGGCGGCTCGCTGGCGCGGGGCACGATCTACGCGATCGGGCTCGGATGTCGGGTGGAAGACGCCAAACACGTCACCTATGCGAACGACCGGCCCTTCCACGACGAGCGGCAGGCCGTTCCCGTGGGCACCACCTGCCGCTTTTGCGAGCGCACGGACTGCAACATGCGCAGCGCCCCGAGCCTGAAGTTCGCCTTCCGCGTCGAGGAAGGGGTGCGCAAGGACAACGTGTACAGCCCCCACGTCGCCCAAGACGACGCGCCGCCGCGCCGCCGGCGCAAGACGCTGCCCACGCTGTGATCGGTGCGGCGTGATCGGTGCGGCGTGATCGGCACGGCGTGATCGGCGAGCCGGTCAGTCGCCGAGGCGACCGGGCATGTCCGCCAGCACGTAAGCCGTCGCGGCCATGACCCCCACGCCCTGAAGGAAGGCGTCCTGGTCCACGGCCGCGAAGGTGTCCGCCTCCGTGTGGTGCAGATCGAAGTAGTGGGCCGGGTCGTGGAGCAGGCCGATGCCCGGCATGCCCTGCTCCATGAGCGGCCCGAGGTCCGCGCCCGCGAAGGACGCCCGGGCGAGGATCACGCCCGCCGGGCCCAGGAGACCGCGGAGCGCCTCGAGCCGTGCGAGCGCGCGCTCTTGCCCCGGCCCCGTTTGAAGATGGAGGCCGATGACTGGCGCGGCGCCGATGTCCGACTCGATGCCCGCCACGTGGCTCGGCCCGCCGTAGCGCGCGGCGTAGGCGTCGGCGCCGGAGCCGCCATTCTCCTCGGCGGTCCAGGCGACCACCCGCAGCGTGCGCCGCGGACGCAGCCCGAGCTCCACCATGAGATCGAGCGCCGCCATCGCGCTCACCACGCCGCTCGCGTCGTCGTGGCAGCCCTGGCCCACGTCCCAGGAGTCGAGGTGGCCGCCGAGCACCACGATCTCCTCCGGCGCGTCGGTGCCGCGCAGCTCGCCGATGACGTTGTGGCTCGGCGCCAGGCCGAGGTCCTGGCCGCTCGTCCGTAGCCTCACGCGCACTTCCTCGCCGGCGGCGACCCAGGCCGCGAAGCGGTCGGCGTCGGGCAGGGTGATGGCCGCCGCGGGAATGGCCGGCACCCCTTCGTCGTAGCGCGTCATGCCCGTGTGCGGCGGGCTCGAGGGATCGTTGGTGAGCGAGCGAACGAGCGCGCCCACGGCCCCCACCGCCGCGGCCCGCGAGGGGCCGTTCACGCGCACGCGAAAGACCGCGCCGTAGCCGGGCATGTGGTTCGCCTCGTCGTAGGGCGGCATGGGCACGTTCAAGAGCACGATGTTGCCGCGCACCTCGTCTGCGCGCGCCTCGAGGTCGCCGAGGTCCTCGATGACCACCAGCCGTCCTTCGAGACCCTCTCTGGGCGTCGCCACGGTCCCGCCGAGGCCCAGGACGGCCAGCTCTTCGGTGGCCGGCGCGAGCAGCGAGAGGCGCTCTTCGCCGCGCACCCAGTGCGGAACCTGCACCGGCTGGCGCGTGACGCGCACGCCCTCGACCTCGTCGAGGCGCGCGGCGGTCCAGTCGACGGCGCGCGCCAGCCCCGGGCTCCCGGAGAGGCGATGGCCGATGTTCACGCAGAGCGCCTCGAGCCAGGGCCAGCCGCGGTGCCGCTCGGTCCGGGCTCCCTCGAGGAGCTGCGTGACCGGCATGGCATAGCGGGCGCTCAGCGCCGTCGGGTCGCCGCTGGGCGCGGTCGCGTGCTCCGGCGCCGCGGTGCTCGCGCCGCAGGCGACGGAAAAGAAGAGAAGGGCCGAAGAGGCAACGCCGCGCATGGCGCCTTGTACCTCACGAGAGCGCGAGCAGCTCCACGTCCCGGAGCGTGCGCCCCAGCCGGAGCTCGAAGTCGTCGCCGACGCGCCGGCCCAGGAGCGCCCGGCCGAGCGGCGCCGCCGGGGTCAGCGTGCGCACGGTGGCGCCTTCGACCTCGATCTCTTCGCCGCCACCCATGGGGACGAGAAAGTAAAGGCCCTCGCGCTCGTCCATGACGAGCTCCACGAGGCAGCCGACTTCAACGACCTCCGTCCGGGGACGAAGGTCGAGAAAGCGGAGCCGTGTCAGCGTCTCTCCGAGCGCCTCCACCCGCGCGGCCTGGCCCCGGGCCAGGTAGCTCGCTTCGATGGCTCGCGTGTCCTTGTCGTTCTCGGGCCGGGCCTCCTCGTGCGTCGCGGCGCGGGCTGCCTCCGTGGCCTTGGCGATGAGCGCCTCGTGCTCCGCCTCGAGCTTGCCGAGGAGCGCTGCCATCACCGCCTGCTTCGAGACCACGCCGGAGCTTAGCCGCCGCGTTGTCCCCGGCGAGCACGCCTGCGAGCATGGAGTTCCGTGACCGCCGACGACCACGCGACGATCGGCCCGGACGAGGCCGCGCTCCTCGAGCTCATGGACGCGCTCCGCGCCCAGGCAGAGCACCCGGAAGGCCGCCTCGTGGCGCTACGAGCGCGGCTGCGGAGCCAGGCCCTCGAGTGCGTCGCGGCCCACGCCATGGCGTTCGAGGCGCTCCTCGCGCGGGCCGACACCTGGCCGCTTCACGGCGTGTTTCTCCTGACCGGTGGCGTGCGGGAGGCCGAGGCCTTTCGGAGCTTTCGGGCCTGGCTCGTGTCCCTCGGCGGGACCCACTTCAGGGACGCGCTGGCGGATCCCGACGCGCTCGCCGATGCGCTCGTTCGCGAGGAGCCGGCGGCGCCGGAGCTGCTGCGAGCCTTCCGGGACGCCTATGCCCATCGCGCGGGGCAGGCGCTCCCTCCGCCGACGCTCGAGCTCTTCGCCGCGCCGCGCGGCGAGCCCATCCCGGACAGCGAGCTTGCGGTCCGCTTTCCGCGGGTGGCGGCGGCCCAGCGTTGATCAGGGCTCCGCGCGGACGAAGTGCCGGCTGGGATCCCGCGGCCAGCCACGCTGACGCCACTCGAAGTGCAGGTGCGGGGCCCAGGCGAAGCCCGTGGTCCCCAC
>JBCCAW010000025.1:0-20972 GCA_039814655.1 Myxococcota bacterium
CGAAGAGAATACGCATCAGAGCATCCGGAAGGAGGCGAAGAAGCGACGCTCCGCCCGGTCGAGGGAATCGGAGAGGGAATCCGCGCGGTCCACGTAGACCTCGTAGATGCCGGCGTTGGTGACGTAGTAGCGGACCCGCGCGCGGCGGCCTTCCTTCCGTAGCACCAGCTCGAGGCCGCCGTAGCCCGTGCGCTGCGCCGGCCGCTCGTCGACGATCTCCCAGCCCGAGCTCGTCCAGGAGCCGCGCGCAGAGCTGAAAGCGTCGTCCGGCGGGCGCTCGCCGTAGGCGATGGCCCGCACCGCGAAGATCGGGCTTCGGCCCGCGCCGCTGACGAAGTAGCGGTGAATGGTGCGCTCCTCGTCCTCGTGCATGAAGGTGGACGATTCGTAGCCCGGCAGGCCGGGGTAGTACGCGGCGAAGGAACCCTCCGGCGGGTAGGCCCAACTCCAGCGCTCGGCGTCGAAGCGGCCGTCGCCGGCGGGGCTCGCGGCGTCGGCGGGGTCGAGGCGCACCGAATCGAAGAAGTAGCTCGTCTGCGCCGTGAAGGCGCTCTCCTTGACCGTCGGCACCACCACCAGGGCGCGGATGATGCGCGCGCGCCCGACGTAGACGCGGATGAACGCGGTAAAGGCCAGACCGCCATCGTTCTGGCCGTCGAAGACGCGCTCGAGCACGCGGTAGCCGGTGTCGTCGCGGTAGTTCCGCTCTTCGCGCACGCGGATGTCGTTGAGGCTCCGGCTGTTCGAGAGACGCTGACTGGGCTCGCGAAGGTCCTCGACCTCGCCAGCGACGCCGCCCTCGACCGTGCGCACGGAGTACTCGAAGAACATCGAGCCGCTCATGACGTGCCCCTCGACCACGGACGCCTTCGCCCCGTCGATCTCCGTTTCCTGAGAGGTCTCGACCTGCGCCGTGCCCGGCATGGAGACGCGGAAGCCCGTCGCCGGTGGGGCGTTGACCACCCAGCCGGAGGTGTTGGCCGCCGGCATCACGCCCCGGCTGCCGCGGTTCACCTGCTGGACGCAGCCGAGGATCAAGGGAGCCGTGAGCAACGCGGAGAGGAGCGCCCAGCCAAGGGGGCGCGCAAGAACAGGAGCCAACATCGGCCGAAACATAGCCGGGTCCTAGAGGTCCTCAAAAGGGCGAGACGGGAGGCCCCGGTCTGGTCTACGGTTCGTTCCGTGCACGGCCCGGGTCTCCGCAGAGGCGGACGCTTTCTCATCGTCGCGGCGCTGGCCGCCCTCGTCTCCCCCGGGGCCGCGCGCGCTCAGGGCGACGTGTTCCTGGATGAATCGGAGGACGACGACCCCTTCGCCGAAGAGGCGCCGCCGGAGCGCGCGCAGCCCGACGCGCCGCCGGTGCCGGTGGCACCCACGCCCGCACCGGCGCGGACTCGGCCCCCCGTCACCGTGCCCGAGGCGGTGCCGCCGCCAGAACGCGCGCTCCCGGAGTCGCTGGACGCCTTTCGGACGGAGGACGACACCGCGGCGGAGGACGACACCGCGGCGGAGGACGACACCGCGGCGGAGGACGACACCGCGGCGGAGGACGACACCGCGGCGGAGGACGACACCGCGGCGGCGCGGGAGGTCCGCGTGGAGCGCCGAACCCGCCTCGCCGCGAGCGTCGGCTTCGCCCTCACGCGGGACGGAAGCACCTTCGCCGTGCCGCCGGACGCCGGCGAGGCGTCCGACTGGGCCTTCACGGTGGGCGTCGAGGTCGGGCACGCGCTCGGTCGCGCGCTCTCGTTTCATGGAGGCGCGCTCGTCGGCTTTCAGCTCTCGGGCGCGCCGGGCGGCACGGGCGTCTTCAATCATGCGGGCGGCCCCACGAGCGAATCGCGCCTCGACGCGAGGGAACGGACCACGCAGCGCGTCGACGCGCACGCCGTGTTCCGGGCGCACGGGGGCTCCTTCTTCTTCGGTCTCGGGGCCCGGGGTGGCCTACGCCTGCATCGCTACGCGGACGCACGACGCCTCGAGACGCCCCGGGGCTATGCGGTGCGCCCCGTTGCCAACGACGCTCCCGGCACGGAGCGGCTGATGGCCGGCATGGTGCAAGGCATCGCGCAGCTCGGCCTGCTTCGCCGGGGCGTCGAGGGGCGTCTCGAAGTCGGCTACGGGCTCCCCGGGCTCTCCGTGGGACTGAGCTTCGCGGTCCCGCTCTGGAGGTCGCGATGAGAGCCGCTGCCTTGCTCAGCGCGTGGGTCGCGGCCTCCTTCGGCTGCGCGAGCCCCTCGCTCGGGGCCTCGGGCTACGCGCATCCCGGCCTCGGCCTGCGGGCCACCACGGAGCCGGAGACGCCCCTCGCACGGGAGAGCGGCTGGAACGCACGGCTCAGCGGCGACGGCGACCTCGTGCTTCGCCAGCGAAACGGCGACGCCCGCATGGCCCTTCGGAGCGCCGCGCTCCCGGAGACGCTTCACGACGCCGGTGTCGTCGCACTCGGCACGCGATGGCTTGCCGGGCTCGGCACGGGCGAGCTGGGCCTCGGGTCCCTCGGGACCTCGCCCCTCGCGCCGCAGAAGTACGTGACCACGCTGCTCGACGTCGAGAACGGCGAGGTGGCCGGGCTGCCGGCGCGCCTTCTCTTCGTGGACCTCGCGGAGCCGCGCCGCTTCGCTGGACGGACGCTCCGTGGACCCACGCAGCTCCAGGTGATCGCTGCGCTCGTCCGCGGGAACCTCACGGTACGCAGGGACGTCGGCGAGGTGATCCGCCACGAGCCCGCCGTCGTGCTGGCCACGCTGGTGGCGCCGGCGGACGAGATCGACGCGCGCTCCGAGGACTTCGCGGCCCTCCTGCGCTCGCTGCGCGTGGCGGAGGACTCGAAGTGAGAGCGCGCCTCTCGCTCCACGCAGCGCTCCTGGTTCTCGCCGCCTGCGGCCTCGAACAGGGCTCCGGCCGTCCGTGCACCCTCGACGCCGAGTGCGCGAGGGGCGAGGCCTGCGACGTGGGCCTCGGCCTCTGCGTGGTGGCCTGCGACCCGGTGGGGGCGTCGGCGGACGGCTGCGCCGAGGGCTTTGGCTGCCGGCTCCGCACTGTGGACGAGGCCGCCGGCGTGTGCCGGCTGAACGCGGGCATCACCCAGGACATCGGACAGCCCTGCTCGAGCACCGCGGAGTGCCCCTTCGGCGCGCTCTGCGGGAGCGGCCTATGCCTCGAGCTCTGCCAGGTCACCGGCGGCCGGGAGAGTTGCCCGACGCCGGCCAGCTGCGTGAACGTCGAGCCGCTCTCCGCGCGCTTTGGCGTCTGCCTGCGCTGAGCGGAGGGCTCTCACGACGCCTTCGGGCCACCCTCGAGGAGCGTGTCGAGGTCCACCCGGCGCACCTGCTGGGCGAAGATCCAGCGATGCCCTTCCGGGTCCGTGGCCCGGTACATGCGAGCCCCGTGAGGCTGGTCTTCAGGCTCCGCGGTCACCGTGGCCCCCGCGGCCCGCGCGCGGGCGTGGTGCGCTTCGACGTCGTCGACGTACACCATCACCTGCCCGTGCACCTTCGCGAGCGCCTTCGGGCTTGCCATGCCCATCTCCTCGTAGGCCGACGCCAGCAGCAGCGCGTGGCCGCCGAGCTCGAGCTCCGCGTGGCCGATGCGCCCATCGGGCATGGGCATCACGAAGCGTCGCGTGAAACCGAACGCCCGTTCGATGAAGGCGATGGCCGCGGGGGCATCGTCGTAACTCAGGTACGGAATGATCCGCTGGTAGCCCTCCGGCGGATTGGTGACGGGCTCGCTCATGCGCTCACTCCCTTCTCGGCCCAAGAGATAGTCGCTCCTCGGAGTCCTCGCCACGGCAGCGCCGCGGGCCTTTCCGGCGAAAGCGATCGTCAGGCCCCCCCGCGGGCATCTACTCTCCCGCGCCATGGCGGATTTCGAGCGCCTCGGCGCCTTCTACCTGGGTCGGCCTCTGGATGCCGCGGGCGAGACGCGGCCCGAACCCCTGCTCTACGACGCGCGGGACCTGCAGACGCACGCGGTCTGCGTGGGCATGACCGGCAGCGGCAAAACGGGCCTGTGCATCGGTCTGCTCGAGGAAGCCGCCATCGACGGCATCCCGGCCATCGCCATCGACCTGAAGGGGGACCTGGGCAACCTCTTGCTCACCTTCCCGAAGCTGCGACCGAAGGACTTCGCGCCGTGGATCGACCCCGGTGACGCCGCCCGCAAGGGCCGCTCCGTGGAGGAGCACGCTGCGGCCATGGCGTCCCTGTGGAAGAAGGGCCTCGCCGATTGGGGCCAGGGACCCGAGCGCATTCGCCGCTACGAGTCGGCGGTCGAGCGCACGCTCTACACGCCGGGCTCGAGCGCCGGCGTGCCGCTGGCCGTGGTGCGCGGCTTCGGCACGCCAGATGCCGCCACGCTGGCGGACCCGGTCGCCCTGGCCGACAAGGCCGAAGGCGCGAGCCGGGCGCTCCTGGCCCTGCTCGGCAAGGACGCCGCGGATGGCCCGGACCGGGCGCAGGTGTTCCTCGCGAACCTGCTCCAGCGGGCCTGGCAGGAGGGAGGGAATCTGGACCTCGGGGGCCTCGTCCGGGCCGTGCTCGACCCGCCGATCCGCCGCATCGGCGTGCTCGACCTCGACACCTTCTTCCCGGCGAAGGCGCGCGAGGCGCTGGCCCTCGAGCTCAACGCGCTGCTCGGCAGCCCCACCTTCGCGCGCTGGCTCGCCGGCGAACCGCTCTCCGCGCAGCGCCTGCTCCACACGGAAGGCGGGAGGCCGCGGCTCAGCGTCGTGAGCCTCGCGCACCTCGACGAGCGCGAGCGCATGTTCGTGCTGACGCTCCTGCTCACGGACCTCATCGCCTGGATGCGGCGCCAGCCGGGCACGACCTCGCTCCGCGCCATCCTCTACATCGACGAGATCTTCGGCCTCATGCCGCCGGTGCGCGAGCCGGCGAGCAAGCGGCTGCTGCTCACGCTGCTCAAGCAAGCGCGCGCGTATGGCCTCGGCCTCGTACTCGCCACGCAAAACCCCGTGGACCTCGACTACAAGGGCCTGAGCAATTGCGGCACCTGGTTCCTCGGCCGGCTGCAGACCGCGCGCGACGTGGACCGGGTCATGGACGGGCTCACGGCCGCGAGCCAGGGCGCCGCCCTCGAGCCGGCGGCGCTTCGGAAGACGCTGGCGGGCCTCGAGAGCCGGCAGTTCCTCCTGCAGAACGTCCACGAGGACGGGCCCGTTCTCTTCCGAACGCGCTGGGTGCTCTCCTACCTCCGCGGGCCCATGACCGAGGCGGAGATCGCCCGGCTGGTGCCCCGGGAGGGCAAGGCGCCGGCGGGGCCGGTCGCTGCCGCCGCTGGCGCGGGCGTGGTCGCCCCGGGCGAGCCCGCAGCCGCGCTCCCCGCCGGGCTGCACGCCGAGCGACCCGCGCTTCCCGCGACGCTCGAGGGCGCCCTCGGCGAGCTCTTCGTCGGGGAGCCCGTGGGGGAGTTCGCCTACCGGCCCTGTCTCTGGGGCGAGGTGCAGCTTCGCTTTGCCCACCGCTACTCGGGCCTGGACGTGACCGAGACCCGGCGCTGGGCGGCCATGCTCCACGAGGATTCGACGCCGGCCGGCGCCTGGAAGGAGGCCGAGCCGGTCCCTGAGCCGCTGCCGCCGCTCCGCGACGAGCCCGTGGCCGGCGGCGCCTTCCACGAGCTGCCGCGGGGCGTGCTCACCAAATCGGGCCTCCGCAGCGCGGGCGCCGCGCTCAAGCGGCTGGCGGCGAGCGAGGAGCTGCACGTGCCGCGCTGCGAGGCGCTGAAGCTTTGGGGCGAGCCGGGGCAGCCCGTGGACGCCTTCGCCGCCGCCGTGCGGCAAAACGCCCGGGAAGAGCGGGACCGGGAGGTGGCCAAGGTCCGCGAGCGCTACGGCAAGCGGCTCGCGCGCGCCGCGCAGAAGCTCGAGCGGGCCAAGGAGAAGGTGGCGCGGGAGAAGGGCCAGGCCTCACAGCAGAAGCTCGACACGGCGCTCGGCGTGGGGACGACGATTCTCGGCGCCATCTTCGGTCGAGGCTCCATGGCCGGCCACGCAACCCGGGCCGCGCGCACGGCTCGCCGCGCGGGTCGCATGAAGCAGCAACAGGACGACGTGGGGCGCGCCGAGGAGGCCGTCGAGGAGGCCGAGCTCGCGCTCGAAGAGCTCAAGGTCGAGGCCCAGGAAGCGCTCGCCGACGTGCCCGTCGAGATGCCGGAGATCACCACGGTAGCCGTGCGTCCGCGCAAGAGCGATCTCGTCGTGGAGCGCTTGGCCCTCGCCTGGGTTCCCGTCGCGCGCTGACGCACGCTGCAGGGCGCGACGGAACGCGACGACGCGCGGAACCCGAAGGCGCCGCGCGTTGTCTCGTGGTGCCGGCAGGCCGGCCGGGGGTCAGCGACGGTACACGGACATCTGGTCGAGGAGCACGCGCTCGTTGCGGCTCACCACCGTCCACACGGCGCCGGCCGAGTCCAGGACGTTGACCTTCTCGTCCACGCTCGCGACCTCCACGCTCAGGTCCGGGGCGCCGAGCTGGTTCAGCAGCGCGGCGGGCACGCTGCCCCGACCTTCCTGCGGGTCGAAGGTGCACTCGACGTACTGGTTCCGGTCCTCGCCGTCCGCGAGGATGACGCGAAGGGTGCCCGGCTCGCTGTAGCCCTCCCAGCCGAGGGACAGGTCGTCCGGCGCGCTCACGGTGACGTCGCCACCGGGCTGAAGCTGCGTGGTGCCTACGGTGAGCGTCTCGAGGAACGCCGGACGTCCGGTAGCGGCGAGGTCCGTGACGAACACGGGACCGGTCTCCACGCCTTCGACGTAGGCGCTGAGCGCCACGGACTCCGTGTCGTCGATGCCGAACTCGGCCATGTAGACGGGGCTCTCCTCGTCGTCGGCGAGCAACTCGACGACCTCGTCACCGACGGCCATGGCCGCGAAGGGGACGAATACGCGGCGGGTCAGCGTCCCCGTCTCGCAGGCGACGAGGCTGCAGGCATCGTTGCTCACGACCGGGGCGCAGCGCGCGGCGCCCTCGAGGAGCTCCACGCGGGCCATGCCGATGTCCAGCGCGTCGTAGCGCTCCGTGTAGGTGGCCTCGGCGTGGTTGAACACCGGGGCGTTCGGCGGCGTGGCCGGCGGGTCCGCCGGGGCCTCCTCCGTGGGCGGCGTCGCAGGCGGCGGCGTGGGCGTCGCCGCCGGAGCGCCGTTCAGACGCGAGAGCTCACCGAGCTCGCCGAGTTCGCCGCGCGTGGCGAGGACCACGTCCGGCGCCAGCTCCAACCGCGGCGCATCGGCGGGCTCGAGACCGGCGATGCCCGTATGGTCGACGTCGAGCGCCGGATGCCGCCCCGGATCCGCAAAGGGGCTCGCGTCCGGCGACAGCACCGTCGGGGCGCCCGGCACGCCGCCAACGATGGCCTGGCCCGTCGCGTTCGTGGCCGGAGCGCCGCCAGCGCAACCGGTCAAGCCCAGGACGAGGGCGCAGAAAAGATGGACGGCGGACGGCTGGGCCGCACGGCGGTTGGTGTCATGGGAACGCATCGGTGATCTCTCTCCTGAAGGACACGGGGAGAGAGCCGCGCGAGCCGGATTCGGTAGCCTGTCGAGCCCTAGCGCGATGCGCCGTAGGCCACTGGCTTTGCGTCCGCGCGCTTTCACGCGCGGTTGCCGTTTCGTCCGACCCCCATCCCCGAGGGTTGTTGTGTTGTGGGGAGACAAAACGTCGCCGGACCGGCCTGGTTTACCCCCGAGAGCGGAATTTTTCGCTGCAGCAGTAATTTTCGAAGCGTACAGGCTGCACGGTCTCCCGGGTTGGTGGTATGGGGCGCGTCAGAGGGACGCACCCTCGGGAGAAGGAATCACTATGCGTACGCTTTCCCTTGTTATCGCTCTCGCGCTTTCTGGCTGCTGCATGCGTGCATCGCAGGCCGAACCCACGACCGTCGAAGCCCCCCCGCCGGCGCCCGAGCCGGCCCCGGTGGAGACGGCCGCCGCTCCGGAGGAGGATCCGGATGACGTCCGCATCGAGTCCGACCGGCTCGTGCTCGACGGCAAGATCCTCTTCGCCTCGGACAGCGACGAGATTCTCGGCGACAGCTACACGCTGCTCGACCACGTGGCGCTGCTCATCAACCACCACACGGACGATATCTCGCACCTCAACATCGTCGGCCACACGGACACCTCCGGCGACGCCGGGCACAACCAGGAGCTGTCCGAGCGCCGCGCCGCCGCCGTCGTGAGCTACCTGCGCAACAAGGGCGTCACCGTGGAGCTGGACCACGCCGGGGCCGGCGAGACGCAGCCGCTCTGCGAGGAGCAGACGCCGGAGTGCAACGCGCGCAACCGTCGCGTCGAGTTCCTCATCGTCCCCGAGTGAAGCGGGCCTAACGTCCTCGGCAGAACTGGCGCGAGTCGCGCCGCTCCGGTCACGCTCCCTCGGGGACGCAACCGGAGTGGCGCGCGCGCGAGACGTGCCGCGCCATGCCCGACCACGACGAGCGACACGCCGACACCACGACGCCGGAGCCCCCGACCCGGCCCGGCCTTCACCTTCCCAAGAGGCCACAGGACCCGCTGCGACAGGACCCGCCTCGCGAGCTCGCGCTGGCCGATGCCGCGCCCGGGGCTTCCCGACGCGGCGCGGCACCGAGCGCCCGGGACGACATCGATGACCTGACCCGGGCGACCCTTCGCTTTCTCGGAAGCGTCGACGCAGACCTGCTCACGCACCCCTTGGTTCAGGGCGCTGGCCGCTGCGACCGCTGCGGAGCGCTCGCGCCCGACGCGGCAGTCTTGTGGCGCCGGCGACGCATCGTCGAGCTGCTCATCGCCATCGAGACGGAGACCTTCTCGCGGCTGACGCACGGCCTCGTCTTCGAGCTGACGCTCCCGCCGCACGTGATCTGCGGCCACGTCCCCACGCTTCCCCTGCCGGCCTGGGAAGGTCCCGGCGGTACCGTGTATTACGCGCGGCGTCCGCGGCCGTGGAAGGGCCGCACGGAGACGCCGGGCCGCCCGGAGCCGGAGGAGCCCGGTATGGGCGCGGCGGACGCGCCGGAGCGCGAAAGGGCCTCCGGGCCGGCGGAGGTCGCGCCGCCGGAGCCGGGAAAGCCCGACGCCGCAGAGCCCACGTGCCTCCTGGCCGACGAGACCCGCGAGGCGCCGGTCCTCGACCCGCCCGTGGTGGTCTTCTCCCGGGCGCCCATGGACGAGGTCGGCTTCGAGGCGCGTCCGGACCCGGAGCACCTGGCCGAAGCCCTCGCTTTCCTGGACGAGCCGGTCACCGTGGTGGGCCGGTCGCCGACGCATCACCCCGAGGCGCGGCGAAAGGACGGGCTCCCGCGACCGGACCTCGCGTGGCTGGGCCTCCGACCCGTGGCGCCTTGAGGGCTACTGCAGCGTGCGCTGATGGCGGTCGATGAGCGCCTGGACCTCTTCCTCGCTGAGGTTGTGGTCCGAGAGCTTCGCGGCCCCGAGAATGGCCTCGACGAGCCCCTCGCTCGCCTCGCGACCGCGCTTGCGTAGCCAGTAGGTCACGTTGCTCGCGCCGCTCATGGGGCCGATGCAGATCTCTTGGTCTCGGCCGAACATGCTCGCCGGGACGCCGGAGTAGACGCGGTCCGCGAGGAAGCGGTCGCCTTTGGCTTCGGCCTTGATGATGGCCGCCGCGTGCACGCCCGTCGCGGTGCGGAAGGCGTCGGCGCCGAAGGCCGGGTAGTTGATGGCGCAGGGAAAGCGCGTCGCCGCGGCCACGCGGTTCACCAGCGCCGCGAGCTTCGAGAGATCGCGACCCTCGAGCTCCCCGAGGAGCTTCAGGTTGATGAGGATCTGGTCGAGGGCCGCGTTCCCCACGCGCTCCCCGATGCCCAGCACGCAGCCGTGCACCCGGTCCGCGCCGTGCTCGAGGGCGAAGATGGAGTTGGCGAGCGCGAGGCCGCGGTCGTTGTGCCCGTGCCAGTCGACCTTCACTTCGGCGCCGGAGCCCTCGATGACGTGCCGCGTGAAGGCGAGCAGGTTCTTCACGCCGTCCGGCGTCGCGTGGCCGACGGTGTCGCAGAGGCAAAGGCGCGTGGCCCCGTGGTCGATGGCCGCCCGGAAGAGGTCGGCGAGCAGCGCCGGGCTCGAGCGCGTGGTGTCTTCGGTGACGAAGGTGACCGGGAGTCCTTCGCTGACGGCGAAGTCGATGGCCTTGGTCGCTCGGTTCCGGATGAGCTCCGCGGACCAGTTCTCGGCGAGCTGGCGAATGGGGGAGGAGCCGATGAAGGTCATCACCTCGACGGCGATGCCCGCCTCCTGGCTGACCTGGGCCATGGGCTCGATGTCGCCGACGACGGTGCGGCCCGCGCAGGTCGGGCGAATGGCCAGGCGCGCCTTGGCGATCTCCCGGCAGAGCGCGAGCACGGCTTCGTAGGCCCGGGGCCCAGCGCCGGGCAGCCCGACGTCCGTGCTATCGACGCCGACCTCGTCGAGGAGGTGGAGGATCTCGAGCTTGTCCCCGAGCCCGGGGTCGACGACGGAGGGGTTCTGGATGCCGTCGCGGAGCGTCTCGTCGTGGATCTCGAAGCGCCGCTTGCGCACGACGGGTCCGCGACGCTCGACCTCGTTCCAGTCGTAGATGAGCGAGGAATCCGGCGCGTCGTACCCCATGAGTGCCCCAGCATAGGGGACGCGCACGGGGCCTGGCCATGGGGCACGCCGATGAGTACACCTGCGCGCATGCGCTGGGCCACGCGGAGCGTCTCCTTTGCACTCTTGGCGCTCGGCTTCGGTTGCGGCGAGACGCTGGGTGGCGACGACTGCCGCAGCTACTGCGAGGCCCTCGACCCTTGCCTCCCCGAGGCGGCGACTATGCAGCCCACATCGAACCTCGACGTGTGCCTCTCCCGCTGCGAGGACCTCTTCGCCAACGTCTTCGAAGACGACGCCTGCGGCCGGGCCCCGGGGAGCTACGTGAGCTGCGTGGCCAACGTGGCCGAGACCGGCACGTGCATCGACATCCTTCGCGTCAACCGGGCCCCGCCCGCCGAAGGCGAGGAGCGGCCCTGCCTCGACCAGGCGCGGCGGCTGGGCCCCTGCGGCCTTTCGGTCCCCGCAAGCTTCTGAGTGACCGGGCCGAGCGCTGCCCGCGCGCGCTCAGGGGGAGAGCACGCCGTCGATGATGTGGAGCACGCCGTTGGTGGCCTGCACGTCGCCGCCTTCGACGAAGGCGCTGCCGCCGCCGGAGGTCACGCGCACGGGAATGGACCGGCGGGCGATGGTGAGGAAGTTGCCGTCCAGCATGGTCAAGCGCACGGGCAGGTCCGCTAGCAAGAAGCCGCGCACGTTCTCGCTCGAGTGAAAGAGCAGCTGATCGCGAAGCGCGTCGGGCTCCGGGAGCGGACCGAAGGCGCGGAAGGCCCCATCGCTCGGCGCGAACACGGTGAGCACACGCGCGGGATCTTCGAGGCCGTCCGTGAGCGGCAGCGGCGGGGCCCCGTCGATGACGGCCGGGGAGGCCTCCTCGAGGGCGGCCACCAGCGCATCCAAACCCTCGAGCAGCATGGCGTCGAGCAGGTTCGGAGGCGCCACGAAGGCGTCGATGACGTGCACGATGGAGTCGGCGTCGCCGCGGCCCGCCGTCACGCGCACGTTCGGGCGAACGATGTTGGCGCGGCGCACGCTCCGCGTTCCATCGACGTAGCGAAGCGTCGCCGCGCCGGGGACGAGATACACCTTGATGCCCTCGCCGCCCTCGATCCTGCCGACCACGCTCCGCACCGCGGCGTCCTCGGTGCGCGCCAGGCGCGCCGCGGTCTGCCGTCCCTCGGTGATGAGATAGGTGAGGCTCGCAAGCAGCTCGCCGAGGCCGCGGGTCTCGTCGTCCGAGAGCTCCGCGCAATCGGTCACCGGCTCGCTCAGAAGCGCCGCGTCCACGCCGAGGGAGGCGGCCCCCTCGAGAAGCGGCGCGTCCGTCGGCGCGAAGAGCGAGCGCTCGGGCAAGAGGAGGTCGACGGCGCCGAGCTGTAGCAGCGCGCCGGGAACGCAGGCCGCGGCCGCGGCGTAGGCCTGAAACGCGCAGGACGTGTCGCTGGACTCGGCCAGCTGCGCGACGACGCACGGGAGCTCGCCGAAGGTGCCGCAGGTCCGCGTCGCGACGACGCGGCAGCGCGCCGGTGGGCCAAGGTCCGGGACGAACATGTCCTCCGGCCCGAGGTCCCGGCCGCCGTCGCTGGCGGCGCCGTCCGGCATGAACGCGTCGGGGCGGAACGCATCGGGCCGGGAGGCATCCGGCGTCCCCCCGTCGGAGCCAGGCGACGCATCCGGCGGCAGGCGGATGAGGCCGTCCACGAAGCCGTCCGCGGCCGGCGCCCCCGCGTCGCCCGGGAGTCCGCCTTCGAGGAACGTCCGCGAGCAGCCGAGCGGCAGCAGCGCGACGCAGACGAGGCAGGCGCCGGCGCGCCAGGGATTCGACGGGCCCATCGTTCAGGCGGTCTCGAGCACGACGGCGATGCCCTGACCGCCGCCGATGCAGGCCGAGCCCACGCTGAGGCCCTTGTTCAGCTTGCGCGCGGTGTAGACCAGGTTCGTCGTGATGCGGGCGCCGGTGGCGCCGAGGGGATGGCCGAGGGCCACGGCGCCTCCGTTCACGTTCGACTTCTCGTCCGGGAGCTCGAGCTCCTTTTGCACGGCCAGCCACTGGGGCGCGAAGGCCTCGTTCACGTCGAAGAGGTCCACGTCGCCGAGGCTCGCGCCCGCGCGCTCGAGGGCGATGCGGATCGCCGGCGCCGGGCCGATGCCCATGATGGTCGGCTCCACGCCGGCGACGCCCCACTGCACGATCTTCGCGAGCGGCGTGAGCCCGGCGCCCTTGGCCCAGGCGCCCTCGGCGACGACCAGCGCCGCGGCGCCGTCGCAGATGCCCGAGGCGTTGCCCGCGGTGACGAGGCCGTCCTTCTGGAACACCGGCGGCAGCTTCGCGAGCGTCTCCATGGTGGTCTCGGGCCGCGGATGCTCGTCCGTGGCGACGGTCTTGGTGCCGCGGCGCGAGGTGATCTCCACCGGCGCGATCTCGTCGGCGAAGAAGCCGCCGTCCTGGGCCTTCTTCCAGTTCTGCTGGCTCCGGAGCGCGTAGGCGTCGGCCTGCTCGCGCGTGATGCCGTACTGCTTGCCGAGGTTCTCGGCGGTGCCGCCCATGGGGGTCTTGCAGTAGGTGTCCGTGAGCGCCTCCCAGAGCGTGTCGACCATGGGCGAAGGCCGACCGAACTTCTGCCCGTCGCGGAGCCCCCAGATGGAGTGCGGCGCCTGGCTCATGTTCTCGGCGCCGACGGCGAGCACGGCCTTGGCGTCACCGAGGAGGATCTGCTCAGCGGCGCTCACGACGGCCTGAAAGCCCGAGCCGCAGAGTCGGTTCACGGTGAGCGCCGGGGTCTCGATGGGAAGCCCGCTCTTCAGCGCCACGTGCCGCGCGCCATAGATGGCGTCCGGGCTCGTCTGCTGCACGTTGCCGAGGATGCAGTGATCGAAGTCCTCGGGCGCGATGCCAGCCTGGGCGATGGCGGCCTTCGAGGCGTGAACGCCGAGGTCGAGGGCGCTGATGCCCTTGAGCGAGCCGTTCAGGGCGCCGAAGGGGGTGCGCTTGGCGCCGACGATCCAGAGTTCCTTGGAGAGCTTCTTCATCGTTCCTCCTTTCCACGGGTCTTCCGCGGGTGTGAACGAAGTTTGGGCTATCAAAGGCTGGCGGGCGGCGCCAGAGGTACAGGCCTGGCACGCTCGCGGCGTGTCTCGTGTCGCACTCGCGCTCGCCCTCGTCGCCGCGCTCCCGGCGACGGCCCCGCAGGCCGCCGCCGACGAAGGCGGTCCCCTGCGCTTCGGTCTCCGGGTGGAGGTCGCGCGGACCGGGGAGGCGCCGGTGGTGACGGCGGGCTGGCTCGCCGCGCAGGTGGCCGAGGCCAACCGCCTCTTCGCCCCCGCCGGCGTGGCCTTCGAGCTCGCCGAAGGGGCCCCGCTCCCGGATTCCCACCGCGTGATGACGACGCGCCGGGACCGGCATCGCCTCGCGCCGCGCGTGGGCGATGCGCTCGTGCACGTCTTCGTGGTGGAGTCGCTGGCGAACGTGGACGAGGCGGGCTTCATCCAGGGCGTGCACTGGCGCAGCCGCCCGGGGGGCAACTACCGTCACTACGTGATCCTGAGCCGCATCGCCGGCGGGAGCGTGCTCGGCCATGAGCTGGGCCACTTCTTCGGCAACGCGCACAGCGACGTGCCTGGAAACATCATGAGCTACACGCGCGGCGAGGGTCCGCCGGCCTTCGACCGGTCGCAGCTCCGGCGCATCCGCCGCTTCCGGGACCGCTTCGTCGAGAGCGGCGAGCTCGTGGCCCGCTGACTAGCCTACGGTCGTGGAGACGTGGATCGCCGAGGTCACGGGCGCGCGGAGTGCCCGGCGCGGGGAGCGCCTCGCGTCCCTGTGGAGTGGCTATGGCGAGATCGTGCGCGTGCACCTCGAGGCGGGGCCCGCGGCGACCGTGGTGCTGAAGCGCGTGGCGCCGCCCACGACGCGCGCGCATCCCCGCGGCTGGGGCACGGACCGGTCCCACGCGCGCAAGCTCCGCTCCTACGCCGTGGAGGCCGCGTTTTACCGCGGCTTCGCCGCGCGAAGCCGCGCGCGAGTGCCGGCCCTTCACGCCGCACGCGATGCGGCGGGACAATGGAACTTCGTGCTCGAGGACCTCGACGCGGCCGGCTTTCCCGAGCGCCGCCGCACCGCCTCGCACGACGACGTCGACGGCTGCCTCGCGTGGCTCGCCGCCTTTCACGCGAGCTTCCTTGGCGAGGCGCCCGAGGGCCTTTGGGCGGAAGGCACCTACTGGCACCTCGCGACGCGCCCGGACGAGCTGGCCGCCATGGCGCCAGGTCCGCTCCGCGACGCGGCGGCGGCGCTGGACGAGGCGCTCGTGCGCTGCCCTTTTCGGACCCTGGTGCACGGCGACGCCAAGCTCGCCAACTTCTGTTTCGGCCCGGCCGGCGTGGCGGCGCTGGACTTTCAGTACGTAGGCGGCGGCTGCGGCATGAAAGACGTGGCCTACCTCTTCAGCTGTCTCGACACCGCGACCCTCGAGCGCCACGCCGCGGGCTACCTGGACCGCTACTTCGCGCACCTCCGGACGGCGCTCGACGACACCGCACACGACGCCGGCGCCGTCGAAGCCGTTTGGCGCCCGCTCCTGCCCCTGGCCTTCGCGGACTTCGAGCGCTTCCTCGCAGGCTGGGCCCCGGAGCACCCGAAGCGCGACGCTTATGCGGCTGCGATGACCGAGCAGGCGCTCCGGAGCTGCTGGAACGCCTCCAAGGCCGAGCGCTGAAGCACGTGGGACGCGAGGCCCGCGCCGGCCTCGGCGTACACCGGGAGCTCGAGCGGCGAGGCACCCTGCGTCGAGCCCCGGCTTTTCGTATTTGACGGCTCCTGGCCCGGGCCACATCCACCTGGAGATGGGAGACCCTACCCACCCCTTGATCGGGACCTCACCGACCGGGACCTCACCGACCGGGATGGTATCGACCGGGACCGTGGAGAGCTGATGGCGAGCGCTGCGCAGACGGGACGGGAAGCGGCCGTGGGCGCCAATCGCGCTCTGCTCATCGGAGCGGCCGTGAGCGTGCTGACCCTGGGGGGCGGCGCGGCGCTGGCCGTGGCGTTCCTGCCCGAGCGGCCCTCGACGGTGCCCCGGGACGCGGAGCAGCTCCGGCTCGATCTCGACCGGACCTCCGTGCGCTTTCACGAAGCGCTCCTTCACGACCTCGCCCGCTTGGGCCCGGACTTCGTCGAGGCCTTGAAGGACCTCGAAGGCGAAGAGGAGCGCGCGTCGAGCATCGCCGCGACGCTGCTGGAGGATGCGCGGGAAGAACGCATCGACGGGCCGCCAACCATCGCGCCGGACCTGACGCGCTTCGGGGCGCCGCGGCTCCCCTCGGAGGATGGGCGGCTCGTGTATCTCATCGCGCTCTTCGAGCACCAGGAGACACGGCGGGCTCGCGAGATCCCCTACGAGGTGCACGCCTTCGAGGCGCGCTCCCTGGGCTTCGGCGGGCGGCTCTCGCCGGAGGTGCGGCCCGAGGCCGACGTGCTCCGGGCCCTGGCCTACGCGCGGCTGGGGCTTTGCGACCTGACGGAGCGCGCGGTGGCGGATGGCGAGCGCCACGACGCCGTGGACACGCGGCCCGCGGGCGTGCTCGACCCGGCGCTGGTGACGGCGCTCGACGGAATCGGGCCCTTCCTCGCCCGGGGAGCCCTCGCCTGCTGCGCGCTGACGCAGGACGACCATGAGACCGCCTCACGGGAGCTGCGCGCGGCGCTCGCCTCGGCGGGCGACGTGCTCTCCCCGGACCGGGCGCGCTTTCTCGAGGCGTGGGCGGCGCTCCTCGGCGACGACCGGCCGGCGGCGGAGTCCGCGCTCGCCGACGTCTCGGAGGAGGCGCTAGCGCAGGACGACATCCGGCGTCTCCGGACGCTCCGGGACGCGTTGGCCCGCGACGGCGGGGACGGGGTACGCGACGCGCTCTTCCGGAAGTCCGACTCGCGCTGGCTGGGAACGGTCGTGGTCGAGGTGCTTCGTGAAGCGCTCGGCGCCGTGCCGCCGGACGAGGCCCGGGAGGCGGCGCGGCGCCTCGTCGAGGCCGAGAGCCTGCTGATAGAAGCCGCCCGCGACCGCGACGCGCTCTTCGACCACGGCGTGAAGGCCGGGGGCGCGATGATCGGGCGGCTGTAGGCGTCCTCGACGCGCACCCGCGCGCTCTCCATCGGTCCAATCTGCGAGCGTCGCTGGGAATCGCTGGGTAGGACGGGCCTGGCGCTTCGTAGGGGCTCTGGGGCTTTGTTCGGGGGGCACACAAAGTGGTCGCCCGGCCGGAACTCCCAGGATAGGGTCGCGGCTAGCGAAAGCGGGGCAGCATGGACAACGGGGCACACAGGGGCAGCGTTCGCCGCGTCGGGATCGTGTTCAGCGGGGGCCCTGCGCCCGGCGCGAACGCCGTGATCGCGGCCGCGGCGTACTCCTTCATGGAGGACAAGCGCGAGGTGGTGGGCTTTTTCCACGGCTACTCGCACTTGATGGAGTACCACCCGGTGTCCCGGCGCCTCGTGCCCGACGAGCACTACCGGCTACTCACGCAGCGCGACGTGTCGGACCTCCGGAACGCCCGCGGCGTGCTCATCGGCACCAGCCGCGCTCATCCCGGCGCGGGCATCACGCGCCCCGAGGACCTCGACGACCCGGAGAAGACGGCGCGGCTCAGGAACGTCTACGCGGCGCTCATCGATCTGGGCATCGACGCGCTCATCAGCATCGGCGGTGACGGGACCCTCGCGACGGCGAGCTACCTCCACCACTACCAGCAGAACCTGCCGCCGGAGGCCAAGCGCATCGCCATCGTTCATGTGCCGAAGACCATCGACAACGACTACGGCGGCATCGACTTCACCTTCGGCTTCTTCACCGCCGTGGACGTGCTCACGAAGGAGCTGATGAACCTGCGCGCGGACGCCATCGCGACGGGCAGCTACTTCATCGTGGAGACCATGGGCCGCAAGGCCGGGTGGCTTGCCTACGGCGTGGCCATCGCCGGCGAGGCGAACCTGGTGGTCGCGCCGGAGGATGTGGACGACGCGATCTCGGAGGACGGGTATCTCTCCCTCGACAAGCTCGCCCACCGCATCGTCGACACGATGGTCGCGCGGGACCGGCGCGGGAAGCACTACGGGACCGTGGTGCTGGCGGAGGGGCTGGTCGGCATGCTCTCACCGGACGATCTGGCGAGCATGGAGCGCGACAAGTTTGGGCACGTGAGCCATGGCGGCTTCGCCATCGGCAAGATGACCGCCCAGCGGGTGACCGAGCTCTACGAGCAGCGCACGGGCTTCAAGAAGAAGGTGCGGGGACTGCAGATCGGCTACGAGTCACGCTCGGCGCCGCCGCACGCCTTCGACGTGATGCTCGGCAGCCAGCTCGGCATCGGCGCCTACCGCGCGCTCGTCGAAGAGGGTCTCGACAGCCACATGGTGAGCGTGCGAGGCCAGTTCAACTTGCACTACGTGCCCTTCGCGGAGCTCGTCGACGAGCAGACCCTGCGCGTGGCCGTCCGCCTCATCGAGCCTGGCAGCGACTTCCACCGGCTGGCGCGCTTCCTCGAGACGCGCGTCGACCACGTCGCCGGAACCGACACCATCTACCCGGGCCGCCGCCCGGAACACGGCTGAACGGCGTTCGGGCGCGGTCGGAACCGCGGGTTGGGGCGCCCGCGGTTGGAACGGCCTCACCCACCACCCTCGCTCCGGGATCGGCCCGCCTTGGGGCGCGGTCGGAATCGCGGGTTGGGGCGCCCGCGGTTGGAACGGCCTCACCCACCACCCTCGCTCCGGGATCGGCCAAGCCGGTCCGTCCGCCAATTAGAGAAGCCCGCGCACCGCCGCCGCGAGCTCGCGGACGTGTTCGTCGTCCGCGCCCAGCTCCAAGAGCGCCGCGTCGAGAGCGAGCACGTACTCGTCGTTGGGTCCGCTCGGTCCCCGGGAGGCCACCACCTGCTTCGCGATGGCCTCCACGGGCGCCGGCCCGAGGTAGTTCGCGTTGTCCGGCGTCGCCACGTAGACGAGTGCCCCTTCGGCCACGAGCGTCTGGTCCGGCCCGTACACGCTGGCCTCGTGGCGCGCGTAGCCGCCCTGCTCCCGATGGTCGAGGTTCGCGAGCACGTCGGCGCGCGCCGACGCATCGACCTCGTAGGCCATGCCCATCACGCGCTCGCCCGGCGCTGGCAGGAGCGTCACGACGCGACCCGGTGCCCCGGGAACGCCGCGGTGATCCGTCGAGCCCTGCCAAAAGCGCCGCTTCCAGCCGCGCACATAGCCCGGCGCACGGCGCCGATGCGGGAAGGCCGGGCGCCATACGAGCGACCCGTACCCAAAGACCCAAAGCGGAGCCGTGTCCCGTGACGTCATGGCGGCGGCGCTGTCCCCGTCGCGGCGGAGGTGCCCGAAATTGCGAAAGCCCCGCCGGAGCGAGGCCTTTCGTTAGCGGTCGAAGCGAACGCGCTTCCGGCGGCGCCGGGCAGCCTCGGCTTCCTTCTTCCGGCGGCGTACCGACGGCTTCATGTAGTGACGACGGCGCTTGAGCTCCCGGAGGATGCCTTCGGAGGCCATCTTGCGCTTGAGGTGCTTGACCGCGCGCTCGACGCCCTTGTCGCCGACCTGCACCTCGACGGGCTTGCACGTAACCGCTTCACCGATGGCCATGTTGCCTGACGTCCTTCGTCTTTCCATCCGCCGAACGCCGGCGGGGCCGCAGAACCTGACACGACCCCCGGAGGCCTGCAAGCCCGGCGGCGCCAGGCTGTGCTACGCCGGCCGCGATGCGCGTCGCCACGCTCAACCTCTGGAACAAGACCGGGCCCTGGCAGCGGCGCATGGCGCTGCTCGGGGCCGAGGCGCGGGCGCTCGAGCTGGACGTGCTCTGCCTCCAGGAGGTGCTCGAGCTCGCAAGCCCGACGAAAGGCGAGGCCAAGCTGGCGTCGCAGCTCGACGAGCTCGGCCTCGAGGGCATGCACCGAGCCTTCGGCCTCGGGCACCTCATGAAGGGCCCCTGGCGCGCGGCCGGGCACGAGCTTCGCTTCGGCAACGCCGTGCTCTCGCGCTGGCCCATCGCGGGGACGCACGTCGAGCTCTTGCCCGGGGCGGACGTGAGCGACCAGCGTCGCTCCCTGCTTCACGCGGTGCTGGCCCGGCCGGCCGGGGCCCTCGACGTGTTCGTGACGCACCTCAACTGGAAGGCCGACGAGGGCCACGTGCGCGAGGCGCAGGTGGCGCACATCGCGAAGACCATCGCCGAGCGCGCCCCGGCGGACGGCCGGCACCCGCCGCTCCTCTGCGGTGACTTCAACGCCGAACCCGGGAGCGACGAGATCCGCTTCCTCCGCGGGCTGACGCGCCTCGGAGGCGAGGCCAGCGTGCGTTTCGTGGACGCCTGGGAGTACGCCGGCGGCGCCCCGGGTCATACCTTCGACCCGCTTCGGAACCCCTTCGCGCGGGAGTATCCGCGCCCGGGCCGGCGCGTGGACTACGTCTTCGTACGCGGGCCGCTTCGCGCGGGGGCGGGCGTCCCGCGGCGGGCTTTTCTCGCCTTCGACCGCCCCGGGCCCGACGGGGTGCACGTGTCCGATCACTTCGGGGTGTGCGTCGACCTGCGCGACGGCGAGGGCCCTTGAACGCGCGCCAGGCCATCTTCGCCGTCGCGGGGCTGGCCGGACTCCTGGCGCTGGGCCACTGGAGGTCCGCGTGGGGTCCGCCGGCAGCACCCGGCACCGGCCAGGCCCCGGTGGTTCCCCTCGAGGACCCGGCCCGCGTCGACCTGATCGTGACCTACCGGGGCAAGGCCCGGACCTACCAGGCGCTCGTCGACGGGCTCGGGGAAGCGCCGCTTGGCGCGGCCTCGCCCGGCGCGCTCCTCGGCGCGCTCACGGGGCTGACGAGCCCGGCCCTCGAGGCCCACGCCACGGAGTTCGCCGTGGCCTTCGTGGACGGCCGCGGACCCACGCAGGCCGTCGCCCGCGTTGAGCGCCTGCCCGAAGGCTGGCGCCTCGATGACTGTAACAAGAATTTGAAGTCGCTACCTGCGGTACTGAGCTTCGATGACAAATGTTTTAGAAAAAACACCAGAAGCTCAGTAAACACTTATATAGGATAGCTTCCTTAAATACATCAAGGTTCAACCATAATCAGCAGGGAGCTTACGATACTTCAATGTGAATGAACAATGAAATAAAAATTATTGTTTTGATTGAAACACGCAGTATGAGGTCCACATCAACTACCTCTACTAGAGCTAGAAGCCTGTCAGAAGACCCATATAAAGCGCTCACGATGAGCGCGTATCTCACCTACTATCCAGGCTAGATCTATGAATCCCCCTTCAGGAAAATAAAAGTATAATTCCAAACAAAATGGCAAGAAGTCATTAAAATCAGCCATTTGATAAACACAAATTTCAACGTC